>CAZUDR010000315.1:0-4602 GCA_964618715.1 uncultured Undibacter sp.
CGCGCTAGGCCGCCCGCCGGCTCAGCCGGTGTATTCCAGAATGTACATGCCGCCGTTGAAGTCCGTCGTGTACAGCAGGCCGTCGGTGGTGACGTAAACGTCGCAGGACTGGATCACCTTCGCCCGGTTCGGACGGCGGTCGGCAAGTTGCGTGGGCTCGGGCGGTACGAACGCAGCAACTTCCTCTGGGCGGTAGGCATTGCTGATGTCGGTGACGCGGATGCCGGCGTTCTGATAGGTCGAGAAGATCAGGTTCGAGCTCACGAACGCGTCCGGGCGGTTTTCGTGAATGTTGTGCGGCCCGAAATGGCCGCCCTTGGCGCAATAGTCCGCCTCGTCGGGTGTCGGGAAGGTCGAGATGCTGACCGGGTTTGACGGATCGCGGATGTCGAACATCCAGATGTACTTGATTCCGTCGGCGCAGTTGTCGAGCACCGCCTCGTCCAGCACGACCAGCAACTGGCGGTCGGGCAGGGGCAGGCAGTTGTGCGTGCCGCCGCCATAGGGCGGGCACCAGTTACGATGGGTGATGAGCGCGGGCTTGCTGCGGTCGGAGACGTCCATCATCACCAGCCCGCCGTCGCGCCAGGCGCCATAGGCGGTATCGCCGTTGACGATGGCGTGGTGCAGGCCGTAGCGCTTGTTCGACGGCCAGTTCGGCGTTTCGCCCGCGGCCTTGTTCATGCCTGGCAGCCAGTAGCGGCCGGCTTCCTTCGGCCTGGCGGGATCGGCCATGTCGACGGTCATGAAGATGTAATCGGTAAAGCCGTCGAGGAGTGCCGACACATAGGCCCAGCGGCCGCCCACGTACCAGATGCGGTGGATGCCGCCGCCCTCGACCGGCATGAAGCCGATCTGGCGCGGCTCTTCCGGGTTCTTGATGTCGTAGACGACAAGGCCGGCCGTCCAGTTACGTTGCTGCTGCCCGCCGCTGACCTTCTCGCTGAGCGAGCCGGTGTAATACTGCTTTTCATCCTGCAACGCCGCGGCCGCGAACATGTCCATGGCGTTGATCACCAGCAGCAGGTCCCCGTATGTCTGCAAATGGATCGTCCAGGTATTGGGCGGTGCCTGGATATATTTGACCGGCTTCGGCTTGCGTGGATCACGCACGTCGACGACGCTGAATCCCTTGGAAAACATGTGGCCGACGAAGGCGTAGCCCTTGTTGATCATCAGCTGCACGCCGTCCGGCCGCCCGCCCTGGTCGGTATGGCCGATCAGCTTCATGTTCCTGACAAAATCCGGCTTGGGCAAATCCTGGCTGCTCATGCGTCTGGCTCCCGAGATTGCTTGACGTTTCTCTCAAATGCTGCCGCCGGTTACTGGGTCACAGAAATTCGCGTTCCTTGTTGAACGGAGCGTCCATCGTGTAGCCGTGCGCCGCGCGGTAGCCGTCATAGCGGTAGCCCTTGTATTCCAGCACAATAGATACGACGAAGGCGATGAGCACCATGGCAATGATGAATTCCGCCAGTCCCGGTATCGGGTACTGCATCAGCCCGGTGGTGACGGCGCCGGCAGCGAAGAAATAAACGAAATAGCCAGCCGTCTTGTGATAGGCCTCAAAGATCCGCCGGCGCGTCGTCATGTTGTAGTGATCGCCGAACCACGTCTCGGGATCGTTCGGGTCGGCAGAGTAGTAATTCTTGCCGCCGTGCTTGCCCCTGAGCCAGCCACCCATGATCTGCAAACAGCCCAGGACGATGGTTGTGATTCCGAAAACCGAATGCAGCGTGCCGCTGTAGCCGCCGCTGACCACGATCGCCACGATCGCGCCGGCGAGCGCGAGACCGATCGAAAACATCAGTCCGTATTTGTGGATGCTGAACCACCACCACTCCGCATTCCAGATGCTGACCTTGCGATGCAAGCCCGTCAGCGTCGGCTTCGGCTTTCCGAACCTGATGACGATGATGCAGATCGGCACCAGCACGAACCAGACCCCGACCATCAAAAACGCGTGGTAGTTCCAGTGGATCGGAATCGTCCGGCCCAGAAAGTCGAGATACACTTCCGTCGGAATGCTGTGTGGCTGCATGTCCCCGATCCCCCGGCGATGGCGAGGATTTTCACTCGGTCAAACTGTTCATCCGCTGGCCGATATCGTTCGGCAAAATCTTCAAAAAGGCAAATTGAAGAAGTGCGTTGGGGACTCGCGGGCGCCCTGCCACAGGTCAGGGCATCTGCACTTACAGTTCGCGCATATTTGGGGGGCCGGCGAAAAAACCCGTCTCCGTATTAACGTTTGGGCGCCGCGAATCAGATAGGTCATTGGCCGACAGCCATGGAGGCTAGGGCCATGATGCGGGTGCGGCTTAAGGCGGACGGGCGGATCGTCGAAATCCTGCCCGATGGCAGCGAGAAGACCATCGACCACAGTGATCCGGCCAAGTTTGTGCGTCAGGTCCGCAGGCGTTGCGGCCTGACCCAGGCGGCCTTCGCGGAGCGGATCGAGGTGCCGATCGAGACGGTGCGCAACTGGGAGCAGGGCAAGCGCCATCCGCGCGGTCCGGCGCGCGCCTTGCTGCGGCTGATCGACAGTGCGCCCGATGCCGCCTTCGCCGCTCTGAGCGGCCGGGCGCGGTCGGCGGGCTAAACGGCCAGTTCGCGCTCGCGTGGCGAATAGCGTGCGAGGCGCATGAGCAGATACATCGCCAGCAGCGTACCGGCATAGGCCAGCAGCTGCATCCCGGACGGCCGGGAATTATAGCCGACCAGCGTATGCATGAGCTGTCCGAACAGGCTGCCTTCGGTCAGCAGCCATGACGTATCCCAGACCGTGCCGCCGAGCACGTTGATGACGCCCGCATTGTAGAGGAACTGGACCGACTGGGCGGCCATGCCGGCGGCGAGCAGCGCGATGAGCCAGCCGGTGACCGCGAAGATGTAGCGGCCGGGAATGGCGAGCAGGCCGTAATAGGTCACGGCGGTGAAAGCCGCACCGGCGGCGATGCCGAGCAGGCCACCCAGCAGCAGGCCCGCTCCCGACGCACCCGTGGCCATGATCCCGTACAGGAACAGCACCACTTCCGAACCTTCGCGCAATACTGCCAGCCCGACCACGACGGCCAGCGCCGTCAGTGGTTTGGTACCTTCGGTCACGTCGTGCCCGACCTGGCGCATGTCGTTGGCAATCTCGCGCCCGTGCCGCGCCATCCAGGCGTTGTGCCACATCAGCATGATCACGGCGACGCCGAGCACGCTGGCATTAAACAGCTCCTGTCCTGCACCCTCGAACGCCTCCGAGATCGCGCCGGCGAACAGCGCGACCACGGCCGCGCCCAGCACGCCGGCGGTGATGCCGGTTATGATCCAGCGGCTGCGTCCGACGACGCCCTGCGTCGCCGCGAGCACGATGCCGATGATCAGGCCAGCTTCGAGAACCTCACGAAAGACGATGACGAGGGCGCTCAGCATGACCCTATTCCGCGATGACCGTCCCTTTGGCAGTGTTCTCGTGGAACTCGCCAAAGAATGGATAGCGGCCAGGCTTCAGCGGCCCGATGCGCAGGACGGCCCTGGATTTGCCGGGAATGATCTTTTCCACCTTCATCTCGTGGCTTTCGAATTCTTCCGGGGTCGCGTCGTCATTGACCACGGTCAGTTTGACCCGCTTGTTGGAGGGAACCTTGATCTCGGTCGGGCTGAACTGGTGGTTCCTGATGGTGAGCGTGTAGTCCTGCGCCCGTGCGGCGGGCGTCAGGACGAGGGCGCCGGCGATGCCGGCAAGGATAGCAAAGCGGCCCATTATCTTTCCCATGGTGGAATGCTGATATCAGAAAAGCGTTCAAGGCTCTTGATGCAATAGCGAATTTTCTCTCTCGCATTGTTCTAATGTAAAAATCGGGGCCAATCGCTTGCTTTGCCGAGTAATGCCAGCCCGGCGCTGCCCCGCCGGACGCCAGATTTTTTTGCACATGGCGCCCCGGCGGCGGGCCGACCAGCGCGAGGAGACCCGGTTGGCAGCGCCCGGGCGAGGGGGCATGCTTGCTGCCCCACCGACTACCCCCAGCGTTTGCAGTCATCAGGAGATCGCCGCAATGCAAGTCGTTGAAGCCCACGGGGCCCGCATTCCCATGATCGGCCTCGGCACCATGACCCTCAAGGAGGACGTCTGCGTCCAGGCGGTCAAGAACGCGCTGCAGGTCGGCTACACGCACCTCGATACGGCCTGGTTCTACGGCAACGAGAAGGAGGTCGGTGAGGGCCTGCGGCAGTCCGGCGTCAAGCGGGAGGGCGTCTTCGTCTGCACCAAGGTGCGCGAGACGCATCTCATGCCCGACAAGTTCCAGCAGTCGCTCGACGAAAGCCTCAAGAACCTGCAACTGCCTTCCGTCGATCTCCTGCTGATCCACTGGAACAACAAGGACATTCCGTTCAAGACCTCGGTCGGCGCGCTGTGCAAGGCCAAGAAGGACGGCCTGGCCAAACATGTGGGCGTCGCCAATTTCACGACGACCATGCTGGACGAGGCCTGGGCCGTCACCTCGGAGCCGCTGGTGTGCAACCAGATCGAGATGCATCCTTTCATCAACCAGGACAAGGTCGTCGCCGCCAGCAAGAAGCACGGCATGGCCGTGGTCGCCTATTGCCCGATCG
>CAZUDR010000316.1:0-4598 GCA_964618715.1 uncultured Undibacter sp.
GAGGGAGCCAGGGCGATCCTGGGGTGCTATAGCGCACGTCGGAACTTGCGAAATTGCCCGCCCATGCCGGACCTTCCATGTCGCTGAATCGGTTTGCCGTCGCCGCCGCGCCCGTCGTGTTCGTCCTGTTGTGGAGCACCGGCTTCATCGGCGCGCGCTTCGGGCTGCCCTATATCGAGCCGCTGACGTTTCTCGCCGTGCGCATGGTGTTCGTGGTGGCCGTCATGGCGATGATCGCGCTGCTGGCTCGTGCCCGCTGGCCCGATCCGCCGCAGGTCGGCCACAGCCTGGTGGCCGGCGCGCTCGTCCACGCGGCCTATCTCGGTGGCGTCTTCGTCGCGATCAGCCAGGGCGTGCCGGCCGGCATTTCGGCGCTGATCCCCGGCCTGCAGCCGATCCTCACCTCGACCATCGCCAACCGTTTCATGGGCGAGCAGGTGAGCCGGCTGCAATGGGCGGGGCTCGTGCTCGGACTGCTCGGCGTGCTGCTGGTGCTGCACGACCGCACCATGATCGCGGAGGCGTCGCTCTTGGGCTGGACCGCGAGTTTCGTCTCGCTGTTCGGCATCACGCTGGGCACGCTCTACCAGAAGCGCTATTGCGGTGCGATCGACTGGCGCACCGGCAACACCATCCAGTACATGGGCGCATGCGTCCTGTTCTGGATCGGCAGCCTGGCTTTCGAAACGCGCGTCATCCACTGGACCGGCGAACTGATCTTCGCCATGGTCTGGCTGGTCTTCGTGCTGTCGATTGCCGCGGTCGCCCTAATGTACTGGCTGATCCGGCGCACGGCGGCGACGCGCTTTGCCAGCCTGTTCTATCTGGTGCCGGCGGTTACGGCGCTGATTGCCTGGTTCCTGTTCGGCGAAACGCTCGACGCCCTGTCGATTGCCGGCATGGTTGTCTGCGCCGTCGGCGTGGTGCTGGCAACACGCAGCGGCGGGGTGAGGCCGGCGTCGCCCGATGCCGCACCGGCGACCGGTGATCGCTGACCGCTATTTCTTTGGCTGCAGCACCATCTGCGTCTGCGTTACCAGCGCGCACAGCCGGCCGTCACCACGGGTAACCCGGGTCTGCCACACCATGGTCGTGCGCCCGCGGTGCAGCGGCGTGCATTCGGCATAGGCAATATCGCCGATCGGAATAGCGGCGAAGAAGTTCGTCTTGCTTTCGATCGTCGTGGTTGTCTGCCCCTCCTGCAGATTGGCGGTCGTCGCGGTGCCGCCAAGATTGTCGGCCAGCGCCATGATGGCACCGCCATGCAGGATGCCGTGCCGGTTGTTGAGGATGTCGCGCGCAGGCATTTCGGCGGTAATCTTGTCGCGCGAGACATGGGTGACTTTCATGCCGAGAAATTCGGCGAAGGGCGGCTGTGTCAGGGCCGCCTTGTTCGGCTCGTTCATTGCAACTGCTCCAGCGCTTGCGCGGCGGCACAATTGCGGCCGAAGCGAAGGAAAAGCAAGGGCAGGGCTCGCGTGCCGGGCGGGCAGGGATGATTCCGGGCGGCGCTGCCGGAAAATCCGCGCCCGCCATCGAACGCAGACGGGGCGCGGGCAAGGCCCGCGCCCCGTCGGTTCAGCAAAGTCCGTCGCGCTCAGTCGCGCGGCTGCGGCACGATACGGATGTAGGGCCGCGGTGACTTCCAGCCGGCCGGATAAAGCTTCTTGGCCTCATCGTCGGTGATGGCACCGGTCATGATGACGTCCTCGCCCTGCTTCCAGTTGGCCGGCGTCGCCATGCGGTGCTTGGCGGTGAGCTGCAGCGAGTCGATGACACGCAGCACCTCGTCGAAGTTGCGGCCCGTCGTCATCGGGTAGACCAGGATCAGCTTGATCTTCTTGTCCGGCCCGATGATGAACACGTTGCGGACGGTCTGGTTGTCGGCCGGCGTGCGGCCCTCCGAGGTGCCGCTCGTGCTCGCCGGCAGCATGCCGTAGGTCTTCGAGATCTTCAGGTCGGTGTCGCCGATCATCGGATAGTTCGGCGCGAATCCCACCACGTCCTTGATGTCGTCCGACCACTTCTTGTGATTGTCGACCGGGTCGACCGACAGGCCGATAATCTTGGTATTGCGTTTGTCGAATTCAGGCTTGAGCCGGGCCATGGTGCCGAGCTCGGTGGTGCATACGGGGGTGAAGTCCTTCGGGTGCGAGAACAGAACCGCCCAGGAATCCCCCAGCCAGTCGTGAAAGCGGATCTTTCCTTCCGTCGTGTCCGCCTCGAAATCCGGGGCGGTATCGCCAATCGCCAACGCCATGACAGTCCTCCAGCGCTTAGACCTTGTAAGCCTTGCGTTTCTCAACGCGTGAATTTCGTCCGCCTAGATATAAGGGTCGGCGCCCCGGTGGAAGGGGAGCGTCCGGAAATAGCATCCCCGTATCGGCAAGTGGTCATCCGGGGGGAGAATGTTGCATCGGGCAGGCCTCAGGTGGAATGAGTGTCCCGTCCGGCGTCTGCGCCCGCGGGATGGGCGGAGCGGCCGGGCCAGGGGGGGTAACAGTCGGTGTCCGGCAGCCGGGTACGCAGCAAGGCACGCATCGTCGGCCCCCCGGCGAACCCGGCCATTTGCTAGATACGTCGGGCGATGGACATTGAACAACTGCTCTCCCGGCTCGCCGTCGCCCTCGGCATCGGTTTGCTTGTCGGCCTCGAGCGCGGCTGGAAAACCCGCGAAGTTGCAGGCGGTCGCCGCGCTGCGGGCGTGCGCACCTTTGCCCTGTGCGGTCTGCTGGGCGGAATGGTGGCTGCGCTGGGCGTCGCGAGCGGCAGTGTGGTGAGCCAGGCCATCGTGCTCGGCTTCGGCTTCGCCGTGTTTGCCCTCGTGTTTGCCGTGTTTGAGCGCGACGCCGACCGCGCCGCCGGCAGCTATTCCGCCACCACGGTGGTCGCCGCGCTGCTCACCTTTGTCCTTGGTGCCTACGCGGTGGCCGGCGATCTGCGAGTGGCTGCCGCTGCCGCGGTCGCCGCCACGGCCATTCTGGCCGCGCGCGAGAATATCCATGGCTGGGTCGCCCGCATCACGTGGCCCGAGTTGCGATCGGCTCTGGTGCTGCTGGCAATGACCTTTTTGGTGCTCCCGGTGTTGCCTGACGTCACGGTCGGCCCTTATGGCGGGGTCAATCCGCGCGAAGTCTGGCTGATCGCCATCGTGTTGGCCGGCGTCTCCTTCCTCGGCTACGGCGCAGTCAAGGTATTCGGTGCCGAGCGCGGCGTTTTGCTGGCCGCGGTAGCCGGCGGTCTGGTTTCGTCCACGGCGGTGACCGTATCGAACGCCCGGCGCGCGGCAGCGGGCGAGGGGGCGCCGCGTCTGCTGGCGGCCGGGGTCGCCACCGCAAGCGTGATTTCCTTTTTGCGGGTCATTGCGATTGTCGCCGTCTTGCAGCCGATGCTGCTGCGGCTGCTAGTGCCGCCACTCGCCGCAGCTACCGTCGTGGCTGCCGGCTACGCGATTGTTTCCGTGTACCGGCTTGGCGAAGACTCGCAAGGCGGTAGGCCACCGCCGGCCGACTTCAAGAACCCGTTCAGCCTGCTGCCGGTTGTCGGTTTTGCCGTCTTCCTGGGCGTCGTCATCGTGCTCGGTCGGTGGGTTGGCGATATGTTCGGCGCCGGCGGTGCGGTGATCGGGGCGGCGGCGCTTGGCCTCGCCGATGTCGACTCGGTAACGATTGCCATGACGCGCCTTGTGCCGCAGCCGCTCGATCAGCTCGGTGCCACCTATGCCATTCTCGCGGCGGTTGCCAGCAACATGCTGAGCAAGCTCGTCATCGCCACTGTGATTGACCGCGGCCGATTTGCCGGCGAAGTCGCAGCAATGACGGTCGCCTGCTGGGTCGCCGGCGCGCTCGGGCTGTGGGCGGCGATTGCCCTCGCCGCAAGATGACGTGGCGTTGACATTTTTGCAG
Organism: uncultured Undibacter sp.; assembly: GCA_964618715.1. Classification (GTDB taxonomy): domain Bacteria; phylum Pseudomonadota; class Alphaproteobacteria; order Rhizobiales; family Xanthobacteraceae; genus Pseudolabrys. The sequence goes on from CAZUDR010000316.1 coordinate 3,906, forward strand.
CAACGCCGCAAAGCCTGAGGGCCGGCACGAGGGCCCTGTACGCGGCATGTTCAAGCGCATCCTGATCGCCAATCGCGGCGAAATCGCCTGCCGGATCATCAGGACCGCCCGGGCGATGGGCATCGAGACCGTCGCCGTCTACTCCGAGGCCGACAAGGACGCGCTGCACGTGGAGATGGCCGATACCGCCGTCGCCATCGGCCCGCCGCCGGCCGCCGAAAGCTATCTGGTGATCGACAGGATCGTTGCCGCCTGCCGCGAGACCGGCGCCGAAGCCGTGCATCCCGGCTATGGCTTCCTCTCCGAGCGCGAGACCTTTCCCAGGGCCCTGGAAAAAGCCGGCATCGTTTTCATCGGGCCCAATCCCCGGGCCATCGCCGCCATGGGCGACAAGATCGAGTCGAAGAAGGCGGCTGCGGCGGCGAAAGTCTCAACCGTGCCGGGCCATCTCGGCATCATCGGGAACGAGGTGGAGGCAATCGCCATCGCCGAGGAGATCGGCTATCCGGTGATGATCAAGGCGAGCGCCGGCGGCGGCGGCAAGGGCATGCGCATCGCCTACAGCAATGCGGAGGTGGCCGAAGGATTTGCCCGCGCCCGCTCGGAGGCGAAGTCGTCGTTCGGCGACGAGCGCGTGTTCATCGAGAAGTTCATTACCGATCCGCGCCACGTAGAGATCCAGGTGCTCGGCGA
>CAZUDR010000317.1:0-4575 GCA_964618715.1 uncultured Undibacter sp.
TCGTGCTGTTCGCGGGCGGCCCCACGGGAACGGCGGCGGCCATCGGCTGGTCGCAGGATTCCGATGGCCGCGCCAGCCCCTATCTCCGCATCGGCATTTTGATGCGTCGGTAGAGCAATTAATCCAGCGTGCGCCGGAAGCGCGTCACCGCAATGGTCATGGCGATCAGCATCAGCGCGGTGAGCCAAGCCGCGTCGTAGTGCAGATCGCTGATCGACGAGCCTTTCAGCATGATCGCGCGCACGATGCGCAGGTAATGCGTGAGCGGCAGCGCCTCCCCCACCCATTGCGCCCACACCGGCATGCCGGCGAACGGAAACAGGAACCCGGACAAGAGAATATTGGGCAGGAAGAACATGAGCGTCATCTGCATCGCCTGCAGCTGATTCTGCGCAATGGTGGAGAAGGTGTAGCCGATCGACAGATTGGCGGCGATGAACAGTGTGCTGAGCGTCGCCAGCACCGCCAGGTTGCCGAGGATCGGCACACCGAACAGGAACACCCCGGTGGCGATGATCATCGTCGCCTGCACGATGCCGACCAGGATATAGGGCACGATCTTGCCGAGCATGATTTCGACCGGCGTGATCGGCATCGACAGCAGGCTTTCCATGGTGCCGCGCTCGATCTCGCGCGTGACCGAAAGCGCCGTGAAGATCAGCATGGTCATGGTGAGGATGGTGCCGACGAGGCCCGGCACGATGTTGAGCTGGGTCTGGGCGGCCGGGTTGTAGCGGGCGTGTGATCTGATCTCGAACGGCAACGATCCGGGCTCGGGGATGGCGTTGTCATGCACGAGCGCGGTCCGGACCAGCTGACCGAGCGCTCCGAGCGCGGAGCCCGCGGCAACAGGGTCGGTGGCGTCGGCCGCCACCAGCATCGCCGGCATCTCGCCACGCCGCACCGCGCGCTCGAAGCCGACGGGAATCTCGATGGCGAACAGCACCTCGCCCGACTCCAGCAGGCGGTCAAACTCCGCCTCATCGCGTGGCAACCGGGTCACCTTGAAGTATTCCGTATTCTGCAGCGCGGCCAGGATCGACCGTCCGAGATCGCTGCGCTCCTGCAGCAGCACCGCAGTCGGCAGATCGCGCGGCGTGGTGTTGATCGCGTAGCCGAACAGCAGCAGTTGCATCAGCGGGATCATGACGATCATGGCGAAGGAAACACGGTCACGGCGAAGCTGGATGAACTCCTTCACCAGCACTGCCCAGGTCTTGCGCCAGAAGCCGTAGCCGCCGATGCGGCGCGGTGCTTCGCTCGGAAGGATGTGGGTCATTGGAAGTTGTCCCGCGCCCTGCCCATCAGATCGATGAATACGTCTTCCAGCGAGGCTTCCGAGCGCCGCCAGTCGAGATCCTTGCGGTCACGGTACGGTGCAATGGCTGCATCGAGCGCACCGGCATTACGGCCGGACACGTGCAGGCTGGTGCCGAACGGCGCTACCATGTCGACGCCGGGCTTGCCGGTCAGTTCCTCGGACAGCTGCACCAGGCCCTCGCCGTGCGCGGCGCTGACGACCCAGGTCGTCAGATGCGAGGCGGCGATCACCTCGTCGACGGTGCCGTGTGCAAGCAATTCGCCGTAGGCCAGATAGGCGATCTCGTGGCAGCGCTCTGCCTCGTCCATGTAGTGGGTGGAGACCAGCACGGTGAGACCTTCCGCCGCGAGCGCGTGGATCTCGTTCCAGAACTCGCGCCGCGCCTTGGGATCGACGCCGGCGGTTGGCTCGTCGAGCAGCAGCAATTGCGGGCTCGACAGCGTGCAGGCGCCGAGGGCGAGCCGCTGCTTCCAGCCTCCGGACAGCTCGCCGGCAAGCTGTTGCTCGCGGCCGGTGAGGCCGAGACGCTCGATCGCCTTGCGCGCGGTAGCGCGCGGTCGGGCAAGACCATAGATGCGCGCGATGAATTCCAGATTCTCGCGCACCGAAAGGTCCTGATAGAGGCTGAAGCGCTGCGTCATGTAGCCGACGCGCCGCTTGATCTGGTCCGTTTGCTTGCGGATGTCGAAGCCGAGGCAGGTGCCGCTGCCATCATCGGGCGTGAGCAGACCGCAAAGCATGCGGATGGTGGTGGTCTTGCCCGAGCCGTTCGGGCCAAGGAAGCCGTAGATGGTGCCACGCCTGACCTGCATGGACAGGTTGCGCACCACCGTGTGGCCGTCGAAGCTCTTGGTCAGCCCGTGCACGTCAATGACAATGTCGGCACTGCTCACGGCTTCGCCCCGGTTGCGAGCATGACCGACACCGGCTGGCCGACCCGGAACTTGTCCGGCTGATCCGGCCTTGCCTCGATCAGATAGACAAGCTTGGCCCGCTCCTCGCGGCTGTAGATGACCGGGGGCGTGTATTCCGCGCTCTGCGCGATGAAACTCACCTTGGCCGCCAAACCCTGCTCGCAGGAATCGCAGGTCACCGTCACCGTATCCCCGATCCTGATGGTCGCCAGCCGCGGCTCGGGCGCAAAGAACCGGATCTTCAGGTTGCTGGGCGGCAGCAGTGCAACGACCGGCTTGCCCGGCTGCACGGTCTCGCCTCCGCGGTAGTAGACCCGCTGCACCGTGCCACTGACGGGTGCAAACATGCGACGGCGCGCCAGCCGGGTCTGCGCCGCCGTCTGGTTGGCGTTCGCCTGATTGAGGGCGGCTTCCGCATCCTCGTAGGTCTTCTGGGTGCCGGCCGCCGACTTCAGCAGCTTGGCCGCGCGGTCGAAGGCCTGCTGCGCGTTGCTGACCGCCGCCTGCCTCACAGCCACTTCGGCCACCTGCAGGTCGTCATCAAGGGTGAACAGCAGATCGCCCTTGTTGACGTCATCGCCCTCGCGGACGCGCAGCGTCTCGACCCGCCCCTGCTCGTCGGGCGATACGAAGATCATGTCCGCTTCCACCCAGCCTTGCAGGTATTCGGGATTGGCGTTGTCACAAGACTGCAGCGCGAGCAGCGCCAGGGCCGCGAACAGCGGCGCGACGAGACGCATCATTGCGGCCTCCTCGCGAACAGCATGTTGATATGTGCCTTCATCATGGCGCGCACGTCGAGCGGCTCGTACCGGTCGAACAGTCCGGACCAGACGATGGCAACGAGACCCGGCGCAACGATGATCTGGGGGAACTGCACGAGCGCTTCCGACGCCTCGCCGCGGTCGGCCGCGCGGCGCAAGGTGGCGCGCATGGCAGCGATGACGCGGCCGAGCACCTCGCGGTAATAGAATTCGGCGAGCTTGGGAAAGCGGCGGCCCTCCGAAATCATCAGGCGAATGACGTCCTTGCGCCGCGTCTCGTAGATCTCGCGCACGAACATGTCGGCCATGTGCTCGGCAAGCGCAGGCAATGGCATGTCGACGCTGCCCATCGCCTCGAGCGCACTGACCAGCGGCGCCAGCATGGCGCGGACCAGCTCCTGGAACAGGCTCTCCTTGTCGCTGAAGTAGAGATAGATCGTGCCCTTGGCGACGCCGGCGCGCCTGGCGATGTCATCAAGTCGGGTGGCGGCGAAGCCGCGCTCGGAAAATTCGTCGAGTGCGGCCGCAAGGATGGCCTCGCGGCGGGCGGCGCTCTGCGCCTTGCGGCCGCCCGCGGGCGGCGAATGGCCCCGCTTGTTCGAGGCAGACGCCCTGCTCCTGGCCGGTTTGCGGCCGGCCCGGCGGGCCGATCGAACTCGCTGCGTGGACATGGCTGGCGGCTACTTCACTGACTGACCGGTCAGTCATTACTAATCCAGACCGCGCACACGTGCAAGCCCCCCGGAAAGGCCCCGGAAGGTTCCAGTCAGAACAGTCGGGTGATCAGCCCCTGGCGTCGCAGAAGAAGGTGCGAATGACGCAGTCCCTGGCGCCGTCGCGGTAGCAGGCGCGCAGGGCCTCGTTCTGGGCGCGGGCAAGCTTGTCCGCCCTGCCCCAGCCATTGGCCCCGCAGGGATCGGCGTAGTCGACGGCGAAGGCGCCACAACCGCGGCTCACGGTCGTCACCACCCGGCAACTCTGCCCGGTACACTTGGACAATGCGCTCTTGCGCGCTTCATCGGCACTGGAATAGTCGAATGCCTGTCCGTATGCCCCGCAAGAGCCGATCGCCAGTGCACCGGCAGCACCCGCGCGGCCAACGGTGACCAGCATCACCGTCGCCGTCGCCACCAGCAGCGTCGCCACAACGAGCGCCCGCAACACCGGCGTGAAACAGTCGGTCATCGCCCTTCCCAGCCCCGCAACGTCGCCGCCAGATAGCGGTGAGTCGGCAGGTGTGATCAACGATTCGAGTCTCAGGCGCGCTCGATTTCCGCCTTGACGGCGTTCAGCGACTCGGGCGTGTCCACGTCGGTCAGCGCGGCGCCGCCGGCGACAGGCACCTCGACGACTGCTTCGGCATAATTGCCGATCAGATAGCGCGCACCGACATCGCCCTGAACCAGCATCAGGTCGTTGAAGAAACGGCGCGACCACACCACCGGATTGCCGCGCCGGCCCTCGATGCTCGGCACTACAACCAGCGCGCCCTTCTCCGGATCGAAGGCCGCGATCAGCTTGTCGATCAACTGGCTGTCCACTTGCGGCATGTCGCCGAGGCAGACGATGGCGCCGT
>CAZUDR010000318.1:0-4558 GCA_964618715.1 uncultured Undibacter sp.
GATCTGCTGCATCATGTCGCTGCAGCTCGTCATGATGCGCTGAAAAAAGGCGCGGCCGCCATCGGCATCGGTGCGCCGCGCCGTCAGCTCCTTCAGATCGTGGCCGGCGCTGTAAGCCGGTCCATTGGCGGCCACCACAACCGCGCGCACGGTGCGGTCCGAGGCGATGTTCCGGAAGGCGTCCGAAAGGTCTGTCAGCAGGGCTTCGGAGAGACAGTTGCGGCTTTTCGGCCGGTTCAGCACCAGAACGGCCACCTCTCCATCGCGCTCGCGCAACAGTCCGGGTCCCGCGGCTTCACCGGCGCGTGCGGCGGCCTGTACATTCATTTTGCCCATTCCCTGTTAGTCAAATTCTGTCCGATACTTAACCGCCCGGCGGGGCCTTGCAAGGCTTGCGGAACGGGACCCGCGAACGTGGCGTTTGAGTTGAGGATGGGCGCCATCGCCAGAAAACGACGCAAATCGGCAGGCGCATCGCGCAGGCACAAGACGCAACGCTGGTCGCAGCGGGTGACCGAGACCAGCGATGCGTTGACCCTCGAAAAAGGTGTTTTCACCAAGGACTCGCCGCGGGCGATCGCCCTGTCGCTCAAGCGGTCGGCCGACCGCAGCCGGAGGCGCAAGTCCGATCCCTATCGCTCGGCCATGTCGATGCTGGTGTTCTACATAAACCGTGCCGGAAAAGGCCTGTCAAAGATGCACAAGGCCAAACTGGAAAAGGCCAAGGACGAGCTGCGCGCACTTTATGGCAAGGATTGACGGGGCGGATTGATCCCTGTCTATGACGACGCTGCCGGATGCGCCGGCCCAGGGAGACCGGCATGCCGGCACCGGCCCTCAACGCCGAACAAATCGGCGATCTCCTGCACGAGGTCTTTCCGCAAGCCTTCTATCCGGGTTGCGGGCTGACGATCGAACGCGTCGACCATGGCGATGTGCGCGTGCGTCGGGAGTATCACGAGGACTATCTGCGCCCGGGGGGCACGATCTCCGGTCCCACCATGATGGAACTGGCCGACTTCGCAATGTATGTCGCCGTGTTTTCCGCAATCGGGCGGCAGCCCCTGGCGGTGACGACCAACCTGACCATCAACTTTCTGCGCAAGCCGGCCCGGGCAGACCTCATCGCCGAGGCCCGGCTGATGAAGATCGGCAAGCGGCTGGCCGTGGGCGCGGTGAACATCTATTCCGATGGCGTCGCCGAGCCGGTGGCTCATGTGACGTCAACCTATTCCATTCCCGACAACAGATAGTAGCGGGCAGGTAATTTATTACCATTTCTTCAAGCCATTGTTTTTGTGTTATAAATACTTGAAATGCTGCATTGACCGGAGCGGCTGGCGCGGCTAAAGAACCGGCCACTCCAAGCGCGCCCGGCGCGCTTTTCGTCAGGGATCTGCCATGAAAACGTATTCGGCCAAGCCCGCCGAGATCGAGAAGAAATGGGTCACCATCGACGCCACCGGTCTGGTGGTGGGCCGGCTCGCCTCGATCGTGGCGCTGCGCCTGCGTGGCAAGCACAAGCCTGGTTACACCCCGCATGTTGACGACGGCGACAACGTCATCGTCGTCAACGCTGCCAGGGCGGTGTTCACCGGCCGCAAGCGCGAGCAGAAGCTCTACCACCACCACACGGGCTATATCGGCGGCATCAAGACGCGCAGCGCCAGACAGGTTCTGGAAGGGCGCTTTCCCGAGCGTGTGGTCGAGAAAGCAGTCGAACGGATGCTGCCGCGAGGGCCGCTGGGCCGCGTCCAGCTGGGCAATTTGCGCGTCTACCCGGGTCCCGAGCATCCGCACGAGGCGCAGAAGCCGGAGAAGCTCGACGTCGCCGCCATGAACCGCAAGAATTTGAGGAGTTTCTGACGTGGCCGAGACCACCGTACAATCGCTGGAAGATCTGGGCGCGCTGAAGCCGGCCGCGCCGGATGCGCCACAATATGAGCAGAAGATCGATGCCCAGGGACGTGCCTACGCCACCGGCAAGCGCAAGAACGCGGTCGCCCGCGTCTGGATCAAGCCGGGCAGCGGACAGATTCTGGTCAATACCAAGTCGGTGGAGGCTTTCTTCGCCCGTCCGGTGTTGCGCATGCTGATCCAGCAGCCGCTGGTCGCCGCCAATCGTAACGGCCAGTACGATGTGATCTGCACCGTTTCGGGCGGCGGGCTGTCGGGGCAGGCGGGCGCCGTGCGCCACGGCCTGGCCAAGGCGCTGACCCACTACGAACCCGAGTTGCGGAGTACGCTCAAGCGCGCCGGTTTCCTCACCCGCGACTCGCGCGTGGTCGAGCGCAAGAAGTACGGCCGGGCCAAGGCACGGCGCTCGTTCCAGTTTTCCAAGCGCTAGGCTTCGGCGCCGCAGACACGTGCCGATTTACGGGGGGGGGCGCGCCGGTGGCGCGCCCTTTTTGCACGGTCCGGCCGGACGGCGGCTGCGGAGTGCCCCGTATTTGATTCCAATTGTCGACAGTCTTTCATCGAACCCCAACTAACCGCACAACGGTTTTCCCATACCCGCAAGAGTAGTGTCGCCACTGCCGCCCGCTGCCAGGATGCCGGGCGCGGCAGATGGAGTGCGAATGCCCGTCGCAAGCGTCGCGCAACCGACTGCGCTTGACATGCCCACCGTGCTGTTCGTGGCGGTTTGCGTCGTCGCGATGCTCGGTCTGTTCCTGGTCTTCACATGGCTGCAGCAGCGCAACGTGCGCGCGCTTGCCTGGTGGGGCTCCGCCTATCTGGTCGGGGCATCGTCGATGGCGCTGTGGAGCGCGCCGTCGCAACTGGTCGAACTGCCGCCTGAACTTCCGACGGCGCTGATCTTTGTCGCCTGCGGCATGTTCTGGAACGGCATTCGCGTTTTTCACGAGCGCGGGACGCGGCCGATCGGCACCTTCGCGGGTGCGTTCCTCTGGCTGCTGGGATGGCAACTGCCCGGTTTTTCCGACGCAAGCTACGGTCGCATCGCCTTCGGCGCCCTGATTGTCGCCGGCTATACCTTCGCCATCGCCTACGAACTGGGTCGCGAACGGCGCAAGTCGCTGTATTCGCGCACGGCCGCGATCCTGGTGCCGTCGCTCCATGCGGCCATCTTCCTGCTGCCGCTCGGTTTGCGGGCGTTCCTGCCCGACGTGCTTGCCGGCGGCTGGCTCGTGGCCTTCACCATGGAGGCGATCATCTACGCCGTCGCCAGCGCGTTCATCGTGCTGCTGATGGTCAAGGATCACTACGTGCACGTCTATCGCAGCGCCGCCACCATCGATCCGCTCACCGGATTGCTCAACCGGCGCGGCTTTGCGCAGGCGATGACGGATCTGTGCGCCTCGCAGGCGGAGCGCGGCGAGCCGGTCACCGTCCTGATGTTCGACCTCGATCACTTCAAGTCGGTCAACGACCGGTTCGGCCATGCCGTGGGTGACCACGCGCTTTGCATGTTTGCCGACATCGCCGGCACCAATACACGCGCTCATGACATCATCGCCCGCCTCGGCGGCGAGGAATTTGCGGTCGTCCTTCCGGCCGGCGTGGAGATCGCGGCCAAGGTCGCCGAACGCCTGCGCGCAGGCTTCCAGACCGCCGGCGTCACCGTGGCGGGCCGCGCCGTCGGCGCCACCGTCAGTGTCGGGGTGGCCACCTCCCGCGCGCCGGTCACCGACGTTGACGCGCTCCTCGCGCGCGCCGATGCCGCGCTCTATCGCGCAAAACGCGACGGCCGCAACCGGATCCATGCCGCTGGCGACGACGAGCCGGTCGGCGAACCCGCCCGCGTGATCGAAATGGCGCCTCTCGCCCGCAAGGACCGCCGCGAGCCCGAAGTCGCGGCCTGAACGGCAACGTTTCGCCGGCACAATCCGGCCCGCAACATCTCGTTTACCGTAACCGCGGTATCCTCCCGCCATGGCGCGATGGCTGCATGGCGGACGCCCGGATGCCGACCTGCTTGCCCTTCAGGCGGAAATCGAGGGCGCGGGTGCGGCCCTGGCCTGCGTCTATTCGTCGTCGGCCGAACTTGATGCGGCGCTGATCGCAGCACGCCGCGCCGCCGGCGTCTACGGCCCCAAGCGCCAGCGCCGGCAGCTGATCGCGTGCGCCGTCGCCGCGACGGCCACGCTCGCGGTTCTCGTGTTGCTGTCCCGACTGATCGGCTGACCGTCAGCTTGCAATCCTGCCACCGCCCTTGCGGGTGATCACCACCACCGACGGCCGAGCGCGCCTTTCAGGACATCGCGGCGGCGATAGCGCCGCGCGATGACGTCGCCGATGGTCGGGTTGGTGCTGGCGTTGCTGCCGGCGTTCTCCGACTGCTCACAGGCCTGCGCACGCGAGGGGCGAGCCGCGTTCATCGTCATCTCCGGGCGATCGTCATGTCCTCGAACGTGGCCGGTCTTAGGAAGCCGCAATGACGGTACGGTGACAGCCCGCCACCGGCAAGAAAAACGGGCGCCCATTTGGGGCGCCCGGTCAAGGTGCATCGCTCGGAACGATGGATGGGAGGAACGCTTACGCCGAGTAGTAAAGCTCGAATTCGACCGGATGGGGGGTGTGTTCGAAGCGGATCACC
>CAZUDR010000319.1:0-4556 GCA_964618715.1 uncultured Undibacter sp.
CCTCGGTGGCGGCCCGCATCGTCGCGCCGCGCCCGAACATCACCGCCGGACGCAGCGAGTTCGTCTACACGCGGCCGATGACCGGCCTGCCGCAGGGCGACTCGCCGCTGCTGCTCAACACCTCCTACACGATCACCGCCGACATCGAGGTGCCGCAGGGCGGCGCCGAGGGCGTGATTCTCACCTCCGGCGGCCGTTTCGGCGGCTACGGCTTCTATCTGCTCAAGGGCAAGCCGGTGTTCCTGTGGAACCTGGTCGATCTCAAGCGCATCAAGTGGGAGGCTCCCGACGCGCTGACGCCTGGCAAGCATGTCGTCGAGTTCGACTTCAAGTATGACGGCGTGGGCCCGGGCACGCTGGCCTACAACAACTTCGGCGGCGTCGGCCGCTCCGGCACCGGAACGCTCAAGGTGGACGGCAAGGCCGTCGCCACCATCAAGATGGAAAAAACCCTGCCGATGATCCTGCAGTGGGACGAGAGCTTCGACATCGGCTCCGATACGCTGACCGGGGTCAACGACGCGGACTACAAGCCGCCGTTCCCGCTGACCGCCAGGCTCAACAGGCTGACGCTCAAGCTTGATCGCCCGCAACTGTCGCCGGCTGACATCAGGAAGCTCGAAGCCGCAATGAAGGCCGCAGCAGACGGACCCGTGTCGCAGGACCTGACCCTGGTGCAGCGGCTTGAAGCGCGGTTCGAGAAGAGAGAGGAATGCAGCAAGAAGGCTGATGCGCAGAAGCTCGGTCCGATCGAGCGGATCGAATTTGTGCGGGGATGTCTGGAATGAAGCCGGTCCACGACCGGAACCGGGGCGTTTGACGGCGCGCCGCTGACACGCGCGCAGCCCGGCCCGCGCTGACCGGGCAGCGCCTTACGATCCGGCAAGGGGCCGCCGCATCCGGTGGCCCCTTTCGCGTTGGCGGCACAGCGCTAGATCACCCTCACCTTCCCGGGTTCGCCGATCGCGCACTCCAGCGCCGCGCGGTCCCACTGCGCCCGGTCGGCCGCCGCCTCGTAGGTGCTGACCAGAAACTCCATCAGCGCAGCGTCGGGATCGCGCGCCGCGCGCACGGCCGTATACGGCAGCACGAACTCGCCCAGCGCCTGCGACCACACTGCAGCCGCCGGCTTCACGCGCGCCTCGCTGAATCCCGGCGGCGCCGGATACGCGTAGGAATAGAACGCTGCATCCGCGCCCTGCCCGCCCGGCCAGAAGCCGGCGCTCGAGACCTCGTGCGAATAGGCTTCCTGCGCCACCGCGTCAGCCAGATGCGGCACGCCGCCCGGATGCTTCGGCGCGGTGCGGCCGGAGAATCGGGTCACCGCGAGGTCGAACGAGCCCCAGAAGAAATGCACCGGCGACACCTTGCCGAGGAAGCCGGTGCGGAATTTCGCGAACACGTCGTGCGTCGACAGCAGCACGCGCCAGAAGCGGCGCGTGTATTCGCCGTCATAGGTCTTGTGCACGGTGTCCTGGTCGAACGGGACGGCGTCGGCAATCTCGCAGGGCATGGTCGTAATCGAAACGGCGACGCCGAGGTCGGCGAGCGCGGCCATCACGGCGGCGTAGAACTCCGCCACCGGCATCGGTGCCAGCATCACCTGGCGGGAATGACCCGAACTGGTGCGCAGCCACAGCACCTGGTCGATGAAGTCGAAATCGATCTGCACATCACCGCCGCGCCAGGGCATCGGCGAGGTGGTCAGCCCGCGCGCGGTGAGATAGAGCGCGACGTGCCACGAGTGGTTGAGCCACGGTGTCAGCGCAAGCCGCACCTTGCCCGCCACCTGCGTCCACAGGTGCAGCGTCTGTGCCGTATCCTGCCAGGCGGCATAGGGCAGTTCGGGCCAGCGGTCGGCGTCGGATGATGCCATCGGTTTCCACCTGCGACGGCATTATACAGGGACACCGGCGCCCGGCGTCATCAACAGGCCGTGCGCCCCGCGCCATTGACGCCCGCGCTCGCATCTGCCATCCGCAACCGCCACTTCCGTGCCGGACCATCGCATCCCAAGAAGAACCCGCCGTTCACGATAAAATGCCGTCCCGTCCCTTCCGCATCGGCCGCTCGCTCACCGGCTTCGGCCTGTTCGCCACGCGGCCCATCAAGAAGAAGACCCGGATCACCGAATACCGCGGCCCCATCCTTGGCCGCGAGGAGGCGGATCGCGCCGAACGGCGCGGCAACCGCTACCTCTACGAGGTGTCGAAGAACCGCACCGTCGACGGCACGCCGCGCTACAACGTGGCGCGCTACGCTAACCATTCCTGCAACCCGAACGCGGAATCGGTGATCTGGCGCGGCCGTGTGTTCATCAAGGCGCTGCGCAACATCAGGCCGGGCGAGGAGATCGTCTACGACTACGGCACCGACTACCTGAAGAACGTGATCGGCCGGTCAAGGTGCAAGTGCTCGCGCTGCCGGCGGCGGCGTGCCCGGCGCGCGCGCGAACTGCGCGAGGCGCGCAGGCGGCGGCAGGCGCGGGCGGCGGGGGCGCGTCGCAAGTCTGCCCGCAACAGGTCCGGCAAGCGCCGCGCGTCACGGTAACGGACTGCCGCGTTTTCTCCTCATGCCGGGGAGCACCCGCAGGGGCGCCCTGCCACTTGTCCGCCGCCCTGTACAGGCAGATGATCTCCGGCGTGGGAGGCCACAACCTTGCAAAGGGGACCTGCCATGCTCTTCGTCATGTCCATCAACTTCACCGAGCAGGGCATTCGCAACATCAAGGATGCGCCCAAGCGGGCGCAGGCTGCGCGAGATCTGGCCAAGAAATGCGGGTGCGAGGTCAAGGATGTCTATCTGACCTCGGGCGCATCCGATCTCATGGTCATGGTCGAGACATCGAACGGCGACAACATGGCCAGGTTTGCGCTGGCCCTCGGCTCGACCGGCAACGTGCGGAGCCGCACGGCGCGGGCTTGGCCGATGGATGAGTACATGAAGATCATCTCCGAACTGCCGTAGCCCGTCCGGCGCGAGCGCCTGACCTGCATGCACGTCCCCTTGCCCGGCGCCGACAAGGGGAGAGGCGGTGCTTTTTCACCCCGCGACAATCCCGCCTGGGGCACAGCCGCCATTCGCCCGCGGCCCTGACCCTGCCGTGCCCGGCATGCTAGGCAACGCCTCCCGTCCCGGTCACAAGGTCATTTCCGGTTCCCGTGAGCACCGACACCGACCGCGCCCGTCTGCGCCGCTCCGCCCCCGCGCGCCTCGCCGCCGACCGCGTGCCGCTCGGCATCGCCTTCATGCTCGGCGCCACGCTGGTGATTGCCGTCTCGCAGGCGGCGTCGAAATGGCTGGTCGCCGACTATTCCGTCACCGAGGTGCTGTTCTTCCGCGCGGTCGGCTCGCTGATGATCTGCAGCCTGCTGATCCTGCCGCGGCAGGGGCCCGCCGTGTTCCGCACGCAGCGGCTCGGCGGCCATGTCGGCCGCAATGTCGCGCAGGCGATTGCGCAGTGCCTGATCCTCACCGCGCTCAGCCTGATGCCGCTTGCCGGCGTCATCGCCATCAACTTCTCCGCGCCGCTGTTCGCGGCCGTGTTCGCGGCCATGTTCCTGCACGAGCCGATCGGCCGTGCGCGCGGGCTGGCGCTGGTTGTCGGCTTCGGCGGCGTGCTGCTGGTCGCCTCGCCGGGCGCGGACAGCTTCAACGAAGGTGCCATCTTCGCCATCGCCAACGCGATCATGTTCGGCAGCATCACTGCCGCGGTGCGGGGCCTGAGCGCCACCGAGTCGACCGAAACGCTGATCATGCACCAGATGGTCCTGCACACTGCCCTGTTCGGTGCCGCCTGCGCGATCCTCGGCTTCACCTGGCCGGCCGACGGCACCGCCTGGACCGTGCTGCTGCTCAACGGCGGACTCAACGGCATCGGCCAGTATCTGTGGACGCGCGCGCTGTCGCTGGCCCCGCCGGCCGCGGTCGGTCCCTACTATTACTTCGTGCTGGTGTGGGCGATGGTACTCGGCTTTCTGGTCTGGGGCGACGTGCCGACGCTGGCACTGCTGGCCGGCTCGGCCATCGTCGTCGGCTCCGGCCTTTATCTTCTCTGGCACGAGCGCGGCCGCAAGCCGCTGCCGGTCGAGGTCGAATAGATCACGAGACACGACAACGGGAGGACAGACATGGCCATCAACATCCGCCGCGTGGTCACCGGCCACGACGAGAAGGGCCGCGCGAAGGTGCTGATCGACGAGAAGGTGAAGAACGTATTCTCGCACCGGCCCGGTGCAGAGTTCAGCGTAATCTGGTCGTCGGAAGAGTTGCCGGTAAACAATGACGGCAGCGAGGATCCGTCCGGCAAGACGATCGGCACCACCATTCCCGGCGGCTCGGTGTTCCGCGTGGTCAGCTTCGGTCCCGGCGTCGCCCCGCGCAACCACCGCACCGACTCAATCGACTACGCGGTGGTGATCTCCGGCGAGATCGACATGGCGCTCGATGACGAGACCGTTCACCTGAAGGCCGGCGACGTGCTGGTGCAGCGCGGCACCATCCACAACTGGATCAACAACGGCAAGGAGCCCTGCGTCATCGCCTTCGCGCTGGTC
>CAZUDR010000320.1:0-4545 GCA_964618715.1 uncultured Undibacter sp.
CGCTCCAGCTCACCGGCATTCTCGGCGCGGTGGCCTGGGCGTTCTGCTTCGCCAATTCCGGGCTGTTCTTCCCGCTCGTGCTTGGCGTGTGGTGGAAACGGGCCAACCGTGAAGGCGCGATCGCCGGCATGGTCTTCGGCTTCCTCGCCGGTGCTATCTATCTCTGGTACGTCCAGACCGGCGGCACGCCGTTGTGGGGCATCGACGGCCTGCGGTTCGGCATGATCGGAATGCCGGTCAGTCTGGTCGCCATGGTGGTGGTCAGCTTGATGACGCCGGCGCCCGACGAAGAAACGCAGCGGATGATCGACGAGGTCCGCATACCGACCGGCGAAACGATCCTCGCACAAACCCACTGATCGTTCCCGACGCAATTGTGGGGGGCGGGATTTTCCCGCCCCCCATTCATTTTCGGGCATGCTAAGAACCGGCCATGGACAATCCGCTCGCCATCTTTCCGATCTGGGTCATCGCGATCGACTACGTTCTCGGCATCATCATGTGGACGCTGATCGGACGGACGGCCATGGGCTTTTTCCTGCCCGAGAATTCCGACTTCTTCTTCATGAAGTTTTTCGTGCGGGTGACCAACCCGTTGATCAGGCTGTTCGCGCCGATCACGCCAAGCCTCCTGATCGACGCCTTTGTGCCGCTCTACGTCGCCTGGTTCTTCTTCATGATCCGGTTCTATCTGATGCCGTGGCTGCTCGGCTATTCCGTCATGGGCATGCTCTCCTTTCCGCTGGAGAGCGAAATCGCTCATATGATCTATTACTACTTCGGCCAGGGTCAGTAATGCGGGCGCTGTGACAGCCGGTTACCCGGCCCACTGCTGCGCCCATTCGCCACAAACCGTGGCGGCGCCGAGCCGCTTTCTGAACTGTTCGCGAATGTCGCGCCAGCCGAACTTCACCGAGTTCTCGATGATTTCGGTATCGTACTTCTTCAGGCTGTCGGCGATGGGCGCCCATTTCACCAGCGCACGCGGGCTTGCCGTGAAGTTGTCCGCCGTGCCGGCGCGATGCCATTCGGTCTCCGCCAGCCGGCGATCGAATGCCGCGATGCATTCCTGGGAAGAGAACTCGGGCGGCGCATCACCGGCATTGGCGCGCATGCCGGCGGCATAGCAGCGCCGCGCCAGTGCGGCGCGCGCGTCGTTGCCGCACGGGCAGCCGTCGAGCGCGGCGGCTACGGCATAGATGGTCATATCCGACAGGCAGGCAGCGAAGACGTTGAACTTGGCAATGTTGAGCGAGGCAATGATGTTGGCGTCCTCGAACATGGCCGGATAGCGCGTGCCCATGCGCGTCTTGACGTAGCCGTAGAGCGTCTTCTGCGCGACGTAGGACGAGCGGGTGGCGATGAAATTCTCCAGCGCGGCCACGCTGTCGACCGGACCGCTGCCGCGTCCGCCGCCGAGCAGGACGGTAAGTGCCCGAAGGAAGTTGCCAGCCTTTTCCCGAAGCGAGGTCATGGTGCGAACCGATGCAGAATTCGGGCTTGTATGCCGTTGGCGGGCAGGTCCGCGTTCTCTAACAAGCGGGAGGGAGGTGAACAAGCCGCTGGGCGGCCAAGCAAAAATCCCCCGCAAAACTGACCGCTGGCACACCGGTCGTCAACGGCAGTAGCATTCCTGCCAGCCGTGCGGGCCGAGGGCGGAACCGATCGCCGCTCGCCGAGTTTCAAGTTTCGACGCGGCGAGGTGAACGCTGCCTGGCACGCTGTTTGCTTTTCGTTCGGGGGGCTGATGGTCTGAAAGGAGAGACCATGAATCCCTTTGCGCGACTTGCGCTTTTTACGATTACCCGCGACGCCGGCTATGTCGCCCTCGCCGCCATGCTGCTGATGCTGGCTTTCAGCTTCCGTCCGGAGCTGGCCTTCGAAATCGGTGCCACCATCGCGCTGATCTTCTCCGTCGGCCTGCTGGTGCGGGTGTCCCTGTTGACCGAGGAGCGTCTGGAGCGGTGCGAGGTCTGGCGCGCGCTGCCGGAGCAGGAGCGGCCCCCGGGAGAGGATGGCCGGCGCTGGGCGCGCGGCCACTTCGAAACGCTCCTGCTGCGCTTCGCCAAGGGCGCCTCGGGCTTCGCCGGCGTGCTCTATATCGGCGCCTTGCTGACAGCTCTGGCATCCGGCCTGGCGCAGCCCCTCGCCGACGTCCCCTCCTCACACCAGTTCGTGAATGCGGCGCGTGCGGATATCGCGGTAAGATAGCCTGTCCGCTCACCGGAGTGACAAGACGGCTGCCTGCCATGGATCGCATGCGTCGGGTCGCATTTCAGACCGTGCAGCGTGCCTGCATGTTCGGCGCGCTGGCGATCTTCTGCCTGATGGTGGGGTTGTCCTACGACCTCAAGCTGGCGTTCAAGGCGGGCGGCACCATGACCGTCCTTATGGCCGGCATCCTCATGTACAAGGCCTACGAGGCACGCACCAAGCCCTATCGCAGGACCGAGATGTGGCTGTACCTGCCCAAGCATTACCGCCCGCCGGATGAGTATGCACAATGGGCGAGCGCCACGGTGCTGCGCGAGACCTATCTGAATTTCGCGCTGTGGACCTCGGCGATTTCAGTCGTCATGTGGTCCTCCGCGCTCGTGGTCGCCGTGGCCGGGTTGTGACCCGGTGTCATCCCTGCACAGATGCCGGTAATCAGCGCTGGCTGCCGACGAACTGGAACATAACCTCGCGGCTGTGCGGCCGGCGCCGGTGCTCCACCAGATAAATTCCTTGCCAGGTGCCGAGCACGAGCCTGCCCGCATTGACCGGCACGTGCAGGGAGACGCCGGAGAGCATGGCTTTCACGTGCGCGGGCATGTCGTCGGGACCCTCGACGTCATGGACGTATCCGGCATCCTCCGGTGCCAGCCGGTCGAGCACGGTCAGCAGGTCTGTCTGCACGTCAGGATCGGCATTCTCCTGGATCGTCAGCGAGGCCGAGGTGTGGCGCAGGAAAACCAGCAGTACGCCCTCTTCGGCGCCGGCCTGCCCGATGAAGTCTGCCGCCTCCCGCGTAATGTCGGTGAAGCCGCGCCCGGGTGTCTCCACGCGGAGCGTCGCGCTCGCAATCAATTGCGGGCTTGTCCGGGAGATTTGAGACAATCGGCCAGTCATTCCGCGCGCGCAGACAATGGATGTCGGGCGCTCAACTCTTGCGCATCACGTCCTGCTGGAAATGGGTGATCATGTCCACAAGGCGATCCCAGGCACCCCTGGCCGTATCCTGCAAATAGGTTCCCGCCCGCGCGAGGTCGTCCCGGCTCGGCAGTTTGATGGTCAGGTCACTGCTTTCGCTGGCGTCCGGTGGCGGGGCAGCAGGCGGCGGCGCACGCAGGGCGACAATCTCCTGTTTCAGCAACGCCACCTCTTCCCGCCGGCGGTCGCCCTCCCGCGTCAATGTGGTGATCTCTTCCTGCCGGCTGGAAACTTCCTGCTTCAGCGACGCGACCTCCTCGCGGTGGCGTTCAACTTCCTGATTCAGCGACCCGACTTCCGCGCGGCGGCGCTCAACCTCCTGCTTCAGCGATGCGATCTCCGCGCCACGGCGTTCAACCTCCTGCTTCAACGTTGCTACCTCGTCGCGACGGCGTTCAACTTCCTGCTTCAGCGACTTGACCTCTTCCTGCCGGCGGTCGAACTCCTGCTTCAACGACGTTTCCGCCGCCTGACGCTGCTCAACGTCCTGCTTCAAAGATGCTACTTCCTCGTGCCGGCGCTCGAAGTCCTGCTTCAATGATGTGACGTCCCCCTGCAACCGGGAGATCTCCTTTTCCAGCGCGGCACGATCTACATTCAATGCCTGACAATTCCAGCCGGGATCGCCATGCGGCGTGCAGACAACTTGCTTCTCGGCACCGGTGCGGTCGTCGCTTGCTGACTCGCAGTTCCAGGTCGGGTCGCGCGGCGCGCAGTAGGCGACACTTCCGCTCTGGGCGTCGAGGCGCAGGTAGCCGCCATCGACGCGCTGCAGGCTGAAGCGGGGGATTGCGACCGGCGCGGCGGCATCCCCGGTCCGGGATCGGTCCGGTTCCTCCTGCAATTGACCCGGAGGCCCGGCTGGCGCCCCGGCCGAATCCGGAGGCGTTGTCTGTGCCCGCGCAGACATCGCGGTACAGCCGAGGGCGGTGGCGAGAACGATCACCTGGCAGAGCGCGACCATGCGCATCGACACCTCCTGACGAGTTTCCGTCGGTCCGCGGCAAGCCTAGCACCGGCGCGCCCCCGCCTTAAGTCGCGGCGCAGGGTGCCGGCGCAAGACTGCGTTGCAGCGCGGCACAAGGGCTGCGAACGGCGCTGGAAAATATCACGTTTAATGCGACAAATCAGGCACTTATGTCGCAGAGCCGGTTTCTTGACTCGGTTATACCCGATCAGTATGGTCCGCGCGGCTTTGAGGGCGGCGGGACTAAGCGAATGCCTTTAAGTCCACGCGGGTCGAATGCATGAGCGACGACACGCGCGGGCCAGGCGATCGCAACGAACCGCCGGACGATGAGGCTGCTCTCTCCGCGAGGCTCCAGCGTCTCGGCGAACGGCTTACCCAGGTAA
>CAZUDR010000321.1:0-4524 GCA_964618715.1 uncultured Undibacter sp.
GCAGCGACCTCGACAAGCAATACCAGGCCAACGCCGAGCGCATCCTGCTGCAGAGCGTGGCGGCATCCACCATGTCGGCGCATCTCGCCGCCGCCGCGCTCGGCTATCAGGTGTGGTGGGTGACGGCGATCGGTCAGGAAACGGCGCAGGAGTCGCTACGTCCGCTCTTGGGCGTGCCGGACGATCTCGCCATCATCGACATCATGCTGTTCGGTGTGCCCGCCAAGCCGCCCTACAAGCGCTGGAAGAAGACCCTGCCGCAAATCATGAACTGGGACAAATTCGACATGAACAACTACATGACCATCGAACAGATCGATGATTGGGTGCGCGAGACCCGCCACAAGGTCATGTATCGGGACGAGGCGAAGGTGGATTGATCGGGCGTTGGCGGGGAAGGGACGAATGATGACACACAAGGCTCTCTGTATCAGCTTCGCAGCACTCGGTGTCGTGCTGCTTGCCGCGCCGGCTTGTGCCGACGCCATCGACGGCGACTGGTGCCATACGCCGGATAGCCGCCGCATCAGCATTCGCGGCCCGGAGCTGGTGACTCCCGGCGGAAAGCAGATGCAGGGCAACTACACACGTCACTATTTCACCTATGTCGTGCCGGCACCGGAGCCACACGCCGGCGCGACGGTGCACATGCAGTTGCTCAACGAGAACACGGTGCATCTGCGCGTCGGCGACGCAGCTGGTGCCGCCCCCGAAACATGGGTGCGGTGTTCGCCTTCCATCAGCGCATTGCCGCGCCGGCCATTCATTTGAACTTCGGCAATGCCTGCCGGCTGCGCCCCATGGCCGCCCAGGGGTCGCTGCCAAGCCGCGACAGGCGCTGTGCCAGGTTTTTCACCGTGTACTGGCTGGCGCTCTTGAGCGACGACAACTCGTTCCAGGACAGCGGTACCGCCACCGGGGCGCCCGGCCGCGCGCGCGTCGAGTAGGGGGTCACGGCGGTCGCCTCGCGGCTGTTGCGCAGGTAGTCGACGAAAATGCGTCCGTGCCGCCGCGCCTTGCTGGAAGTGGCGGTGTAGCGCCCGGGGTCGTCCCTGGCCATGCTTGCCGCCACCGCGTGCGTGAACTTCTTCGCCACGTCCCATGGCACCGGCCGGATCGGCACCACGACATGCAGACCCTTGCCGCCGGTGGTTTTCACGAAACTCCTGATCTTTACGTGCTGCAGGCGCTTGCGCACCTCGCGCGCAGCCTCCACGACGTCCTTGAACGTTGTGCCCGGGCCGGGATCCAGATCGAAGATCAGCCGGTTGGCACGTTCGCGATCGTCCACCGCCGAGCCGCGCGCGTGCACCTCGAGGACGCCACCCTGCACCAGGGCGATCAGGCCATCGAGATGGTCGATGGAGATGATCTTTTCGCCTTCCTCCTGCACCAGGTGGAGAAACTCGGTGGGGATGCCGGCGCGAGCGTGCTTCTGGAAGAAGCACTGCCGGTCGGCGCCTTCCGGGCAGCGCACCAGCGCCAGCACGCGGCCGGTGACGTGGGGTTTCATGCGACGCCAGATCTTCTTGTAGTATTCGGCGAGCATTTCCTTTGTCACGCCCGCGTCGCGCCAGTAGACGCGGTCGGGATGGGTGAGCGTGACCTTGCCCATCTGCGCGCTACGCCGCTGGCCGCGGGAGGCGCGCCGCGCGCCCGCGCCTTGCCGGCTTCCTGATTTCTTTGCCATCAGTGCCTCACCTCGCGCACCACCTCGCGTGCCGCCTTGTCACGGCGCACCCCCTGGAAGGATGCCTGTCGCACGCGCCCGCCCTGGGTCCAGCCGTGAAAGTCCACTTCCACCACGGTCGTGGGTTCAACCCAGATCGGCTTCCGCCGGCCGCTTTCCTCCTTGGGCACCGGCTTGAACGGCGGAGTCTTGCGTTCGCGGGACTTCAGCGTGCGGTAGAGCCTGCGGGCGGTCTCGTGTGTGAAGCCGGTACCGACCCGGCCGGCATAGTGCAGCTTGCCGCGCCCGTAGAAGGCAAGCACCAGTGCGCCGACCGCGTGGGCGTCGACGGAGGAGGGCGCAAAGCCCGCCACCACCAGTTCCTGCCGGTCGGAGCACTTGGTCTTGACCCAGTCGCGCCCGCGCCCCGGGCGATAGGGCGCGTCATTGAGTTTCGAGATGATGCCTTCCAGCCCCATCCTGCAGGCCTCCTTCAGCAGCGCCGGTCCGGGCCGGGCCAGAGAACGGCTGAGCCGGAGATGGCGGCCGTGGCCGCGCCGGATAAGTTTGGCGAGCGCCGCCTTGCGCGCCGACAGCGGCTGCCGTGTCAGGTCGTTGCCGTCGAGATGCATGAGGTCGAAGGCATAGAGCACCATGCGGCCGTGCCGGCCGGAGGAGAGATCCTGCTGCAGCAGCGAGAAGCGTGAAATTCCCTTGGAATCTTCCACCACCACTTCGCCGTCGATGAGCGCCGTTTTGGCGTGCAGCCCGGCGATGTCGTGCGCGACGCTCGAAAATCTCGCTGTCCAGTCCAGCCCCTTGCGGGTCAGCAGCTTCACCTTGCCGTGGTCGAGCCGCGCCTGGATGCGGTAGCCGTCGAACTTCAGCTCGTGCTCCCAGCGCTTGCCGTCCGGCGCCTTGTCGACCAGCGTGGCCAGGCAGGGCGTGACGAAGCGGGGCAACCCCGCATGCGGCGCCTCCGCCAGCGCCCGGCCTGCCGCGGCGCGGCGGCGTCGCGGCTTGGGCGACTCGCGCATCAGCCGGCGGTTCCGATGCGTACTGCGCCTGGCCTTGTGCTTGTGCTTCCGCCTGCCGGTGCTTTTGTGTTTGCGCGCCGGGCGTGTCATCGGCGCCTGGTCCGTTTGGCCTTGGCCTTGCGTTCGGTTTTCGTCGCTTTCCTTGTTGTCTTGCGTTTCGGCCTGACGGCATTCCGCCTGCTTTTCTTGCCTGTGGACTTGCTTCTGCTTTGGGCTTTGCGCTTGTGCTGTGCGATCTCCTCCAGCGTCCGCCCGGTCTTCACCGACAAAGGACTGTCTTTCAGGATGTCCCGTGCACTTGCCGATCGTGCGTCATCGTCGCGCTGCTTGATCAGCAGCCAGTTGTCGCGCTTCTCGCCGGATCGGCGGCGCATGCGCACCAGGTGCCACCCGCCGCGCAGTTTCTTGCCGGCGAGGTGAAAGGAGAGGTGTCCCTTGGCAAGGCCCTTGTGCGGGTCGTCGTCGGGCCGCCAGGTGCCGCGATCCCAGACCATGACCGTCCCGGCGCCGTATTCTCCCTCGGGGATGGTGCCCTCGAACTTGTTGTAGTCGACGGGGTGATCCTCAACCTGCACCGCAAGCCGCTTCTCGCCCGGGACCAGGCTCGGGCCGCGCGTCACAGCCCAGCTTTTCATGACCCCGTCGAGTTGCAGCCGCAGGTCATAGTGCAGCCGGCGCGCCGCGTGCTTCTGCACGACAAAAGCATGGCCACGCTTTCCGACCTTGCCGCGCGGCTCCCTCGTGACGTTGAATCGCCGCTTGGTCCGGTAGGTGGAAAGTGTGGCCATTCAGCTAGCTCGCCCGCCTGACCTTCTTGCGGTTGCCTGTGGTCTTGCGTCGGCCGCCGCTGCGGTTGCTGCGTTTGCTCCGGGACGAACTCGACCGGCGACCCCGGTCGCTGCGAGCACTGCGGCGCAGGGCATCCATCAGGTCGATCACGTTGCTTGGGCGCTCCTCGCTCACCACCGGCGGCTTCTTGCCGGCGCGCTTGGCCTTGATCAGATCCTTCAGGGCGTTCTCGTAGCGGTCCTCGAACCTGGAGGGGTCGAAGTGCCCCTTCTTGCTCTCCAGGATCTGCCCCGCCAGCCTGAGCATGTCGGCAGGGACCTTGATGTCCTCGATCTCGTCGAAATAGGTCTTCTCGTTGCGGACTTCGGTCTTGTAGCGCAGGGTCGTCGCCATCAGTCCCTTGCCACGCGGGGCGAGCAGCAACAGATGCTCGCGCCGGTAAATCACGACACGCGCGAGGCCGACCAGATCATCCTTGCGCATCGCTTCGCGGATGACGGCGAAGGCTTCCTGCGAAATGTCATCCTCCGGCACCAGATAAAAAGACTCGTCGAGATAGATGCGGTCGACGTCCGACATCGGAACGAACTGCTCGATGTCGATAGTGTGCGTGCTGTCGAGTGCGACATTGTCGAGTTCCTCGTCCTCGAGCAGAACGTAGTGACCCTTTTCGAACTGGTAGCCCTTGACCCGGTCATCTGGCTCGACCGGGTCGCCGGTTTCGGCATCGACGACCTCGTTGCGGATGCGATTTCCGGTTTCGCGGTTGATGATGTTGAAGCGGATGCGCTGGCTGGTGCTCGTAGCCGGATAAAGGGCGACGGCGCAGGAGACCAGTGACAGTTTGAGATGACCTTTCCAGTTCGGACGCGGTGCCATGGAACGCTACTCCGGCATACGGGGACGCTGACAGTCGGCAACTCGTGACAAATGGAACCGGTTCCCGGCGGGATCGCCTTGACTTGCGACAAAACGAAGAATTTGCTCCGGTTTTCAGAGGCTTGCAGTTCGCGCGCGGGCGCTATTCCG
>CAZUDR010000322.1:0-4521 GCA_964618715.1 uncultured Undibacter sp.
CTGCGCGGATTTCGCGCAACACCTGGCGGCGCACACCCTCGGTCGAATTGAGGCTGATCGCCGTGACCAGCACGCCCGCCCCCGCTGCGACCAGTACGAGCAAGGCGATTCCCAGGCGTTTGAAGCCAGTGGCGGCGGTCAAGGCTGATTTCCGATTGTTTTGTCGCGGCCGGTCACCGCCGACTATCTATACCATCGCTTGTGGTGGCGCCAACCTCGCCCCGCTCTGTGACCCTTTCATGGCCGCCGGAATTGTATTTAACCCTATCGCAGTGCGGTCGTGCCGGCTGCGGTATCTGTCAGTCGGACCAGCCGGATGACCGGCAATATGCCGACCGCCACGATCAACACGGCGGCCAGCGCGCCCTGCTCGAAATTGCCGCGGGTCGCGAACTGGTAGATGAACGTCGACAGCGTCTCGACATTGAGCGGCCGCAGCAGCAGTGTCATCGGCAGCTCCTTCATACAATCGACGAACACCAGCAGCGCGGCGCCCGACAGTGCCGGGCGCAGCAGGGGCAGATGCGTGGAGCGCACCAGCGCCAGCGGTCCGGCACCGATGACGCGCGCCGCTTCGTCGTATTCGACCGGTACCCGTGACAGGCCGGCCTGAATAAATCCGATACCGATGGCCATGAACCGCACCGAGTACGCGATGATCAGCGCTGCGCTCGATCCCGCCAGCAGGAGTCCGACTTGCGTTCCGGCGACGAGGTCGCTGATCCGGTTGAGGGCGTCATCCACCGCCACCATCGGCGGCAGCAGTCCGAGGGCGAGCACCGTGCCGGGAATGGCGTAGCCCATCGCCGCCACGGCGACGCAGCCGACCAGGAACGGGCGGCTCAACAGACGCTGCGGAATCGTGACGGCGAGGCCGAGCAGGAGCACCACGGCGGTGGCGCTCGCCGCCAGCGTAACCGTGGTGATCACGTGTCCTGCCAGCGCCGGATCAACGCCGTTCGCCTGCGACAGCAGCACGGCCTCGCGCAGCAGGAAACCGGCCGGAACGAGGAATCCGAGTGCGGCAGGCGCCAGGCAGGCCAGCGTGGCCAGCCAGGCGTGACGACCGCGCAGCGTAAGCCGCGAGACAAGGCGTCCGTCTTCCGCACCGGATGCGTAACGCTGCCGACGCCGGCCGTAGCGTTCGAGCGCGATGAGGCCGGCCACCAGGACCAGCATGGCAAGTGCGATCTGGGCGGCGCCGGGCAGACTGCCGCGGTTCAGCCAGGTCGTGAACACCGAAAGGGTCAGCGTCTGGACGCCGAGATACTCGCTGGCGCCGATGTCGTTGAGCGTCTCCAGCAGCGCAAGCGACAGACCGACCGCGAGAGCCGGACGGGCGAGCGGCAGGTTGACGTCGAAGAGCAGACGCCACGGACCGGCGCCGACGACGCGCGCCGAGTCGGAAAAGACCGCGCATTGCGTCTGGAACACGGCGCGGGCGGAGAGATAGACGTACGGGTAAAGCACCAGGCCCATGACGAAGATGGCGCCGCCGAGCGAGCGGATTGGCGGAAACCAGTAGTCCGTCGCGGCCCATCCGGTAAGCGCACGCAGCGCCGTCTGCAATGGCCCTGCCGCGTCGAGAATGTCCACGTAGACATAGGCCGAGATGTAGGTCGGAATAGCGAGCGGCAGCGGCAGCAGCCAGAGAAGGAGGTCGCGTCCGGGAAAGCGAAACATGGTGACCAGCCAGGCAGTGCCGACGCCGACCACGCCGGTCAGGACGGCGACGCCCGCCAGCAGCAGAAGCGTCTGCACCGACGCCGTCGGCAGCACGTAGGCGGCAAGATGCGGCCAGATTTCTGCATCGCCGACAGCGGCGAGCCGAACCAGACCGATGAGCGGCAGTGCCACCAGTGCGGCAACTGCAGCCGCGCTGGCAAACGCCGCAAGCCCGGCCGGCCGCCATGCAAAAAAGGCCCCGCGCGAGGCGGGGCCGTCGGTGTGTGAAAGCGAGGTCAATTGTCGAAGCCGACTTTGTCCACCAGCGTCGCCGCAGTCTTCTTGTATTCGGCGATTTTGGCCAGCGGAACAGAGTCGACCTTCAATTCGCCGTAGCTGGCAATGATCGGGTTGATGTCGACCCCCTGGCGCAGCGGATACTCATGAACGCTGTCCGCGTACATGCGCTGTGCCTTTTTGCCAGCCAGCCATTCGATCAGTTTCATGGCGTTCGCCTTGTTCGGCGCGTGCCTGGCGAGCACGACACCGGAGACGTTCACGTGGGTGCCGCCGTCCTCGAACGTCGGCAGAATGACCTTCGTCGCGTCCGCCCAGGCTTTCTGTTTCGGATTTTTGGTCATCAGCGCCCAGTAGTAGGTATTGCCGATGCCGATGTCACACTTTCCTGCCGCAACATCGCGCGCCTGATCGCGATCGCCCCCGGAGGGCTTCTGCGCCAGATTGGCTTTCAGCCCGCGCAGCCATTCCTCGGCCTTGGCCTCGCCGTGATGGGCGATGTAGGCGGCAAACAGCGCGTTGTTGTAGATGTGCTGTCCGGACCGGATGCAGATCTTGCCCTTCCATTTCGGGTCGGCGAGTTCTTCATAGGTGATGTGATCCTGCTTGACCCGCTCCTTTGATGCGTAGATTACGCGGGCGCGCAGCGAAATGCCGTACCAGTGGCCCTGGGGATCGCGGAAGGACGGCGGTATCGTCTCGTCAAGCACATCCGAAACAATCGGCTGGGTGACGCCGGCATTCTTGGCGTCCTGCAGGCGGCCGATGTCGACGGTCAGGAGCACGTCGGCGGGGCTGTGCTCGCCCTCCGTCTTGATGCGCTGCTCGAGCCCCTTGCTGGCCGAGATCACGTTGACCTTGATGCCGGTGTCCTTGGTGAAGGCATCGAACAGCGGCTGGATAAGGTTCGTTTCCCGGTAGGTGTAGACGTTGACCTCGTCCGACTGGGCGAGCGCATTTCCGCCCATGAGTGCTGCGGTCATGATCGCGGCAGCGCCCGCGGTAGCGGTCAGGAGGTTACGCATTGATCGATCTCTCCGTGGGTGAAACGGGACGCGTATCGCGGACTTTCCGCGACGGCGGCGGCGATGCGGGTGTGTTGTGAGGTGTTGCAGGGCCGGCGGTCAAGACAATTTCCCGTTTCTGATCAATAGGTTGGAATTATTCTAGTGTGAAACTGGGGTAATTCGCATTACCGCGCGCGAAGATGATCCTGTGCGCACGGCCTGCCGCCGGTTTTGCGACAAAGAGCCACGGCGTATCCCCAGGGGCGTTTACTGGGTCAGCGTCCGGGTGCCCCGAAAGGCAACCTCCACGAGCGTGCCGTCATCGAGCCGGCTGGTGATGCGGAAGCGCGCGTGATTGGCCTCGGCCAGCGCCTTGGTGATGGGCAGGCCGAGCCCGGTGCCGGTCGCGCCCCACCGTGCCGCGGTGCTGAGCTCGCGGAACGGTTCGAGTGCCGTTTGCAGCGCCTTCTCGCTCATGCCGTGGCCGGTGTCGCGCACGCGCAGGACTACTTCCTGGTCGTCGGTCAGCGTGGTCGAGACAATCACCTGGCCGCCGGCACCGGTGAATTTTATCGAATTGGACAGAAGATTGGTCACGATCTGCTGCACCGTACGCGGATCAGCGACGATCTGCGGCATGTTTGGCGGCAGCGAGGTTCTGATGATCACGCGCTCGCGGTTCGCGTCCTGCTGCATCGCGGCGACGCAGCCCTGCACCAGCTCGTTGAGGTCGATGCTGACAAAGCTGAGCTCGATCTTGCCGGTCTCGATCTTGGACAGATCGAGCAGGTCATTGAGTAATGAAATCACATGACTGCCGGAGGCATGAATGTCCTGCAGGTATTGCTGGTACCGCTCGTTGCCGACAGGACCGAACCGCTCGTCCATCATGACCTCGGAAAAACCGATGATGGCATTGAGCGGTGTACGGATCTCGTGGCTGATCTTGGCGAGAAATTCAGACTTGGCCGTGGAGGCCTTCTCCGCCTCCTGCCTGGCGTTGATCAGCTCTTCCTCGGTGCGTTTCCAGGCGGTCATGTCGCGCAGCACGGCGCACAGTTTCTCGCCATCCTCTATGCGCCCCATGGTGATGAACAGTGGTATCAGTCCGCCCCGGCGCACGCGGCCGATCGCCTCGCGGCCGGCGTCAAAACTTTGCGGGCCGCCGTTGCGCGCCAGCCGGTCGAGATGGTCGAGCACGCTGCGCCGGCTTTCCGGCGCGAACAGATCGCCCAGCGAGAGCTCTGCGAGATCGGCGGCTTCATAGCCGAACAGCGCCTGCGCGCTGCGGTTCGCCGAAAGAATACGCCCGGCACGATCGAGCACCAGCACGCCATCGGTCGCTGTGTCCAGGATCACGCGCAATTCCTGGTTCTCGGCCTCGGCGCGGCGAAGTGCCTGGTCGGTGGCGCGTGCCTGCTGCGCGCCGGAACTCGGCTGTGTGTTGATCATGAGCACCAGTGCGTTCTCCTTGTTCCACGACACGGAGAACAGCCGACCCTCGACCCCTTTCTGGTTGCCGTTGACGGTGCTGATGGTGAGAGTCTTGCCG
>CAZUDR010000323.1:0-4488 GCA_964618715.1 uncultured Undibacter sp.
GGTCGGTGGCGCGGGCGTGCGCCTGATCGGCGGTGATCCCGCGTCCCCGCCGCACCGCCGAGACGATGGTGATCTCGTCCTTGACCGAATCGAACACCACGATGGTGGTCGGGCGCATCAGCACCGCGTCGGGCAGCCCGAGGGGATCGGGATTGGCGGGCGCCAGCGCCTCCATCAGCCGCACCATGTCGTAGCCGAGATAGCCGAACACGCCGGCCGCCATCGGCGGCAGCGCGTCAGGCAGGGAGATGCGGCTATCCCTGATCAGGGCGTGCAGCGCCTCGAGCGGGGGTTCGGGGCAGGGCATGAACGCATCCGGCTTCGCCTGCGCACTGCGGTTGACTTCGGCCTGTCTGCCCCGGGCACGCCAGACCACGTCCGGCGCCACGCCGATGATCGAGTAGCGCCCGCGCGCCGCGCCGCCCTCCACCGACTCGAGAAGGAAGCTCATCGCTCGTCCGCCACCGAGCTTGAGAAAGGCGGATACCGGTGTCTCCAGGTCGCCGACAAGGGTCGTCCACACCACCTGGGGTTCGCCGCGCTTGTAAACGTCGGCGAACGCGGTCTGCGACGGCTCGACCTGCATTGGATCAGCCGCCCGGCTCGCCGCCGATGATCTGGTTCAGCGCGGTCGGATTGACCTCGATGCCGAACTCCTTTTCCAGATGGGTGACGAATTCACCGATGAGATCGTCGGCATAGGCGTTCTTCAGCGTGCCGTCGATCGTCTTCGCCTGGTCCGAAGCCGGGTCAAGCTTGGGATCGGTCACGCCCGTCACGCGGTACACGTAGTGCGCGGTCTCCTGCTGGCCCTCGGCGCTGCCAATCTCGCCCTTGGGCGTGGCAAAGGCGGCCTGAACGACGTTCTCCGGCACGAACCCGGCGGCCTGCCCGCGACGCAGGTCGTTCGCCGTCTGCACCTGCACGCTCTTGTCGGCCGCCACCTGCTCGAACGTGCTTCCGCCCTTCAGCCTGGCGACGATGTCATCGGCTTCCTTCTTCAGCCGCTTGGCGATCTCGTCGTCGCGCCAACGCTCGGCCACCTTGTCCTTGACCTCGTCGAGCGGACGCTCGCGCGACGGCGTGACGCCGTCAACGTCATAGTAGAGATAGCCGCCGTCCGGCAGCTGCAGCGCCTCATTGTCGACGCCGACATCGCTGTTGAAGGCGGCGCTCACCACGTCCGGCTGTTTCGGCAATTGCGAGACCGGTGCGCCGTCCTGGCCGCGGCCGGAACGGTCGACCGCCCCGATGGTGTTGGCCTTGAGATTCAGCCTGCCGGATATCTCGGCAAGCGTTGCACCGGACGCCTTGGCGTCCTCGATCTTGTCTCGCAGGTTGCCAATCTCGCTGGTCGCCCGGCCCTCCGCGATCTGCTGCTTGATCTGCGACTTGACCTCGTCGAACGATTTCTGCTCGCCGGGCTCGACCTTGCCGACAGTAACGAGCACGCTGCCGAAAGCGCCCTTGATCGGCTGGCTGACGGTGCCCGGTTCGAGGGAGAAGGCGGCCTTGCGCACTGCCGGGTCGATGATCGCGGATTCGGCCACCATGCCCAGATTGGTGTCGGACGGATTGAGACCCCGCGCCTTGGCGACGTCGGCGAAACTCTCGCCCTTGTCGATGCGGGCGCGCGCATCCTGCGCCTCTTCTTCCGTCGGGAAGACGATCTGGCTGACCTCGCGCTTCTCGGGCTTGCCGAATTCGCTCTTGCGCGCGTCGTAATAAGCCTTGGCGTCGGCATCCGAGACTTCATCCGGCCTGGCGAGGTCCTTCGCCGACAGCGGCAGCAGCGTGATCTTGCGGTACTCCGGCGCGCGGAACAGGGCCTTGCGCTCGTCGTAATAGCTCTGCAATTCCTCCGGCGTCGGCGCCGGAACGTCGCCGGCCTGGCTCGGACCGAGAGCGAGATATTCGATGGCACGCGTCTCGTTGCGGAACTGATTGAGCGCCTGCAGGGCAATCTGCGGTGGCGACAGATTTCCGCTCACGCTTTGTGCAATCTGCCGGCGCAGCAGCACGGCACGCTGTTCGGCGACGTAGCGCGGCTCCGTGTAGCCGGCCTGCCGGATAACCTGCTCGAAGCGTGCCCGGTCGAAGCGGCCGCTCGGCCCCTGAAAGTTGGGGTCGTCGGTAATGTGACGGGCGATTTCCTCGTTGCTCAGGCCGAGTCGCCAGTCTTTCACCTGCTCGTCGAGCGTGGTCTCGGCGACGAGCTGGCCGAGGATCTGCCGGTCAAACCCGAGGGCGCGCGCCTGATCAGGCGTGATCGGACGGCCGAGCTGGCGGGCAAGCTGTTGCAGCCGGTCATTGTAGTACTGGCGGAACTCCTCGACCGAAATGGCGCTGCCGCCTATCTTTGCGACCTCGTTCTGCCCGAAACCGCGGAAGATGTCCCCGATACCCCAGACGGCGAAGCTGATGACCAGAAAGCCGATGACGACGGCGAGGACGCCCTTGCCGAGCCAGCTTGAGGAGGCGTTTTTGATACCGCGGAGCATGCGCGTTTCTTCGTTGACCGTGCCGGCGAGCGTAACGGGTGATTGAGTGGAGAGTTTTGCGCTCGTGTTCCGAGCTGCGGGCGCATCATAAGGAGGGGCCCAACTGCTTGCAACACAAGACAGATCGGCGGTTGAAACGCGGTTACTGGCCGCCGCCCCGCCGCTCTGGTAACGGCACGGAATCGAACGGGAAAAAGTCGCCATGATGGCAGCGGCAGCACCGCGCCCGCTGGTTGCGGGCAACTGGAAAATGAACGGGCTTGCCGCATCGGCGGGCGAACTGGCGAAGATCATCGCCGGTTGCGGCGCGGTCGCGGACAAGGCGGACCTGATGATCTGCCCGCCGGCGACATTGATCGCCGGCTTTGCCGCCGCGGCGAACGGCTCTCCGGTGACGATTGGCGGCCAGGACTGCCATGCCAAGCCATCCGGCGCGCATACCGGCGATATCGCGGCCGAAATGCTGGCCAACGCAGGCGCGACAGCCGTCATCGTCGGCCACTCCGAGCGACGCACGGATCACCATGAAACGAACGAACAGGTGCGCGCCAAGGCGCTGGCCGCCTGGCGCGCGGGCCTGACTGCCATCGTCTGCGTCGGCGAGCAGAAGAGCGAGCGGGAGGCCGGCCGCACCCTGGAGGTCGTCGGAGCCCAGCTCGACGGCTCGCTGCCGGACAAGGCGACTGCGGCCAACCTCGTGGTTGCCTACGAGCCGGTCTGGGCGATCGGCACCGGTCTCACCCCGACCCCGGACGACGTAGCCGAAGTGCACGGTTTCATTCGCAAGCGCCTCGAGGCCCGTTTTGGCCGGGAAGGAGCCGGCATCCGCATCCTCTACGGCGGCTCGGTCAAACCGGCCAATGCAGCGGAACTGCTTGGCGTTGCTCAGGTGAATGGAGCCCTCGTCGGCGGGGCCAGCCTGAAAGCCGACGATTTCCTTGCGATTGCCGCAGTTTACCGCTAGCCGCAGGGGAGTGGAAAACACCGCCGCGATCGTGTAGAGACCGCCGCGAACTCACCCTATATGAGGGCTCGGCGCCGCCGGACCGGCGGATCAATCCGGATTTTGAGCGTATGCAGCACGTCGTCATCGTCATCCACCTGATGCTGGTTCTCGCCATGATCGGCGTGGTGCTGCTGCAGCGATCGGAAGGCGGCGGGCTTGGTATCGGCGGTGGCGGAGGCGGTGGCTTCATGTCGAGCCGCGGCACCGCGAATGTGCTGACCCGCGCGACGGCCATTCTGGCGGCGGGCTTCTTCATGACCAGCCTGCTGCTGTCGATCCTGGCGGGCATCAACCGCGCTCCGACGTCCATCCTCGGCGGCCAGAGCGAACCCGCCGCGCCAAGCACGCCCGGCGCACCGCCTCTTGGCGGCAGTCAGGGCGGAGGCGTGCTCAATCAGCTTCAAGGGGGCGAGCCGGCCGCGCCGTCGGCACCTTCGGGGCCACAAGTGCCGCAGTCGCAATAGAAGAGTTGCCAAAAAGGGGCCGGGAAACCGGCCCCTTCGACTTGGTGGGTTACACGTGGAACAGCATGACCGTTGCGGTTCTGGGGAACCCGGTGAAAGCGGTGGAAAACGTCGCCTGCAAGCGAAACCATGCCGATCTACGCACAGCTGCAGGCCGGCTCTGAGGTTTTCGCGCTCGTCGAATCGATATCGGGTGGCTAAAGGTTAAGTCCCATGGCGCGGTACATTTTTATCACCGGCGGCGTGGTTTCCTCACTCGGAAAGGGGCTCGGTTCCGCGGCGCTCGGCGCCCTGCTGCAGGCGCGCGGCTACAAGGTGCGGCTGCGCAAGCTCGACCCGTATCTCAACGTCGATCCGGGCACGATGTCGCCCTACCAGCACGGCGAGGTCTTCGTCACCGACGACGGCGCCGAAACCGACCTCGACCTGGGCCACTACGAGCGGTTCACCCACGCCAAGCTCACGCAGAACAACAACCTCACCTCGGGGCGGATCTACGAGACCATCATCATGCGCG
>CAZUDR010000324.1:0-4487 GCA_964618715.1 uncultured Undibacter sp.
TCCCGCGCACGCTGGTGCTTACGTATTACGGCGACATGGACATCTCCGAGCTGCGGGAAAAACCGGCCGGCCGCCAGCCGGTCGATACCCGCACCATCCCGTTGTCGCGCGTTGAAGAGGTTGAAGACGCCGTCGGCCGCGCCCTGGGCGGCGGCCAGCGCGTCTACTGGGTCTGCCCGCTCGTCGAGGAATCCGAAAAGAGCGATCTCGCCGCGGCGCAGGCGCGCTTCGAGGAGTTGCGGCAGAAGTTCGGTGCCACGACCGATCTGGTGCATGGCCGCATGAAAGGCGCCGACAAGGACGCCGCCATGGCGCGCTTTGCCTCCGGCAAGACGCAGCTTCTCGTCGCCACCACCGTGATCGAGGTCGGCGTCGATGTGCCGGAGGCGACAGTCATGGTCATCGAGCACGCCGAACGCTTCGGCCTGGCCCAGATCCACCAGTTGCGCGGACGCGTCGGCCGCGGCTCCGACCAGTCGACATGCCTCCTGCTCTACAAGGCGCCGCTCGGCGAAACCGCCAAGGCCCGGCTCGCCATATTGCGCGAGACCGAAGACGGCTTCCGCATCGCCGAGGAAGACCTGCGGCTCAGGGGTGAAGGCGACCTGCTCGGTACCCGGCAGAGCGGCCTGCCGGGCTTTCGTGTGGCGCGGCTTGAAGTGCACGGCAAGTATCTCGGCGCCGCCCGTGACGACGCTGCGCTTATCCTCGCGCGCGACCCCTCGCTTGCCTCACCGCGCGGCGAGGCGCTACGCGCCCTGCTCTACCTGTTCGACAAGGACGAGGCGATCCGGCTGATCCGCGCCGGCTGACCGCAATCAGGTTGCCAGAGGATCCGGGCCGAACCGGTTGGGTCCCTCGGTACCCTTGAAGCAGAACCAGACCAGCAGGGCGATAGCGCCGATGCCGGTCAACACGATCAGAAACCACCAGCCGGCATGGTCCATGTCGTGCAGACGGCGCACCGCCACTGCAATGCCGGGCAATAGCAGAATGAGGCCGGCAATCGTGTTGAGCGGTGAAAATTCTCCGAACGGAAATAGCGCGGCGTCGAGGATCGCCGTCACGATACTGACCAGAAGGACGAACAGCACCCAGAACCAGTATTCGGACCGCGCTGCGCGGCCTGAGAAACCGACATAATTCTGGAATCCGGACCGGATTGCCTCGCCGAAAGTCATGGCTGCCCCCATCGTCGTATCAGCAATGCAGCCAACCTATCATTCCCCGGCGGGAGTCGGCGAGATACTACTCGACGGTCTCCGGCTTGCGCGCCAGCTGCGCCGCCCGCGCCGTGGAGGCCAGCGCGGCCAGCCTGTCCTGCTGGGTATCGCCCGGCTGCACCATGCCTGCGGAAATGATGAGCGTCATCGCCGCCTCGACGGGGATATCGAGCTCGATCAAATCCTTGCGGTGCACGAAAAAGAAAAAGCCGGTGGTCGGATTGGGCGTACAGGGGAGAAATACGGATACGTAGTCGTCATCCGCATGGGGCAATTTGGTCGCCACCTCGCCGACCGGAGGGCGGGAGAGAAAGACGAGCGAATAGGTGCCGGGCGCGGGAAATTCGATGAGCGCCACCTTGCGAAAGCTCGAACCGGTCTTGGAAAACAGCGATTCAAAGATCTGCTTCATGGTCTTGTAAACCGGCCGCACGATCGGCATGCGACTGAGCAGCCCCTCGCTGAGTTCGACCAGCGTGCGGCCGACGAGGTTTGCGGTAAGAAATCCGAGCAGCGTCAGCGCGGCCACCGCAACGATCAGCCCAGTGCCGGGGATTGGCCAGGGCAGATAGCTTTCCGGCCGGTAGGCCGGAGGGATGATGGGGCGAACGATGTTGTCGACCCAGGTGATGATCGACCAGATCAGCCAGACGGTGACGGTCAGCGGTCCGGCGACAACCAGCCCGGTGAGGAAATAGTTGCGGAACCGGCTCATCAAGCCGGTCTGCGAGGTGGCCGACACCTGCTCGATGTCGTGACCGAGGGCATCGCCGGGCTTGTCGTCCATCTCGTTCATACGGCAGCCCTTATTCCACGGTGACCGACTTCGACAGATTGCGCGGCTGGTCGACGTCCGTGCCGAGCGCCACAGCCGTGTGATAGGCGATAAGCTGCACCGGAATGGCATACACCAGTGGCGTTACCGTGGCAGCCATGTCGGGAAGTGTAATCGTTTGCAGCGACTCGATCGACGCCGCCTTGTCGCCGTGCCGGTCGGTGACGAGAATGATACGGCCGCCGCGGGCGGCCACCTCCTCCATGTTCGATACCGTCTTCTCGAAGACGCGGTCGTAGGGCGCAATCACGATCACAGGAATGGTCTCGTCGATCAGGGCGATCGGCCCGTGCTTGAGCTCGCCCGCCGCGTAGCCTTCCGCGTGGATGTAGGAAATTTCCTTCAGCTTGAGTGCACCTTCCATGGCGATCGGAAAGCTGGTGCCGCGGCCGAGATAGAGCACGTCGTGCACCCTGGCGAGGTCGTGGGACAGTTTCTCGATCAGCGGCTCGGACTGCAGTGCCTGCGCCATCAGTCGGGGCACCTCGATCAGCGCTTTTACGAGCTTGTGCTCGTCCTCGTCCGACAATTCGCCCCGCGCCTTCCCGGCAGCGATCGCCAGGCAGGCCAGCACCGACAACTGGCAGGTAAACGCCTTGGTCGAGGCGACACCGATCTCCGGCCCGGCCAGGGTCGGCATGACCACATCGCTGTCCCGCGCGATCGTCGAGGTGGTCACGTTGACCACCGACAGGACATGCAGCTTGTGCTCCTTCGCGTAGCGCAGGCTTGCCAGCGTGTCGGCGGTTTCGCCAGATTGCGAGATGAAGATGGAAAGATCGCCCGCTTGCAGCGGCGCCTCGCGATAGCGAAACTCCGAGGCGATATCGATTTCCACGGGCAGCTTGGCGAAGCGCTCGAACCAGTATTTCGCCACCAGCCCCGCGTAGAAGGCGGTGCCGCAGGCGGAGATCGACAGCCGCTTGAGGGATCTCCAGTCGAACGGCAACGTTCCGGGCAACACCACCCGCTCGCTCACCATGTCGATGTAGTGCGCGAGCGTATGCCCGACCACTTCCGGCTGCTCGTGAATTTCCTTGGCCATAAAGTGCTTGTGGTTGCCCTTGTCCACCAGCATGGCCGAGGCGGCCGACCGGATCACCGGGCGCTTGACGGTATTGCCCGATCCATCGTGGACGACGGCGCCCTTGCGCGTGACCACCACCCAGTCACCGTCCTCCAGATAGCTGACATTGTCGGTGAACGGGGCCAGCGCGATCGCGTCAGAGCCGAGATACATCTCGCCGTCGCCGTAGCCGACAGCAAGCGGCGAGCCCTTGCGTGCACCGATCATCAGGTCGTCCTCGCCGGCGAAGAGGAAGGCGAGCGCGAAAGCACCCCGCAACTGTTTGAGCGTGGCGGCCACTGCGTCGGCGGGTGACTTGCCCTGCTTCAGCTCTTCCGTCACCAGGTGCGCGACCACCTCGGTATCGGTGTCGCTGCCGAAGCTGGCGCCGTTCTTGCCAAGCCGGTCGCGCAGCTCGCGGAAATTCTCGATGATGCCGTTGTGCACCACCGCCACCTTGTCGGTTGCATGCGGATGGGCATTGCTTTCGGTTGGCTTGCCGTGAGTGGCCCAGCGGGTGTGGCCGATGCCGGCAGTACCGGACAGCGGCTCCTTGACCAGCCGCTGTTCGAGCGCACGCAATTTGCCCTGCGCGCGGCAGCGCGTCAGCACTCCCCGCTCGAGCGTGGCGACGCCGGCAGAGTCATAACCGCGGTATTCGAGGCGCTTGAGCGCGTCGACGAGTTGGCTCGCGACAGGTTCACGGCCGAGGATTCCGACGATTCCGCACATCCGCTGGGATGGCCCCCCGATTTTCTGCTTACCGTTTAACCGAAGCGGCCAAGGCCCTGTGATCAAAACGTATTTCGCCGTGTGACTCGCGGGCGGCGGCTCTCACGACGGCTCAGGCCTGCTTCTTCGGTGTTTTCTTGCCCAAGGCCTTCACCTCGCGCAAGCGTTTCGCCCAACCTTCCTTAACCGTCTGCTGCCCGCGGCCGAGCGCGAGCGAGTCGTCGGGCACATCCCTGGTGATGACCGAGCCGGAGCCGACGTAGGAGCGATCGCCGATCTTCACCGGCGCCACCAGCGCGGAATTGGAGCCGATAAAGCTCTCCTTGCCGATTTCGGTGCGGTGCTTGTCGACGCCGTCATAGTTGCAGGTAATGGTGCCGGCGCCGACATTGGCCCGTTCGCCAACCCGCGCGTCGCCAATATAGGCAAGATGATTGGCCTTTGCCCCGGCCTCGATTTGCGACGCCTTCACTTCGACGAAATTGCCCACGTGCACGTCTTCGCCCAGTTCCGCACCGGGACGCAGCCTTGCGTAGGGCCCCACCCGCGCGTTCTTGCCGATCCTGGCGCCCTCGAGATGGGAAAACGAACGCACCAGCGCGCCGTCCTCGATGGTCACTCCGGGACCGAG
>CAZUDR010000325.1:0-4486 GCA_964618715.1 uncultured Undibacter sp.
GGAGCGTCTGCCTTGATCCTGAGTGCCGAACCGAAAACGGCCACTGCCGGCCTCCCGATCCGAGTCCTCGCAGTTCGGCAGAGCTTTAATCCTGACAACCAGGAAGCCGACGGCCTCGAGACCGGGATTCGTTCTGTCGCGCCGGAATTATGGCGCGCGGCAGGGGCGGCGCCAACGGAGGTGGATGTCGTGTCGATCTACGACGACTACCCCGCAATGGTGTATGCCCAGCTAGCTGATCTCGGATTCATCCCAGGCGACGACATCGTCCGTTTCGCGCGTGAGACGATGTCAGCGCGCCGACTGCCTGTGAATACCGGCGGAGGAATGCTTTCATGCGGGCAGGCAGGAAGCGGCAGCGGTGTTCATGGGATTGCAGAGATAGTGCGGCAGCTTC
This sequence comes from uncultured Undibacter sp., assembly GCA_964618715.1. GTDB lineage: Bacteria > Pseudomonadota > Alphaproteobacteria > Rhizobiales > Xanthobacteraceae > Pseudolabrys. The sequence continues at coordinate 398 of CAZUDR010000325.1, forward strand.
AGCGCCGTGGCGGGGAGCGTCAGGTAGCCGAAGCGCGGCTGGGCGTCGTATCGGGCTACGGTATGGCGCTTTATCGATATTGTGCGTGCGCAGGCGCTGCGGTCCTCGCGCGAGACAAGAACTGACTACATCCCCGCACGGACAAATCTGCCGGAATTGCGCGATGATTGACCCGAATCAAGGATTTCGAATTACCCGTTGCAGCCGCTGCGGCACACCCTATTTCCCGCCGCGGCTTATTTGCCATCGATGTGGCAGTGATACCTGGACCGAAATGACCCTGCACGAGGCCGTGATCGAGGAATCTACTACAGTCATGCACGTTGCCGGGGCGGGTCCGAGCAAACCCCGCTATTTGGCGACGGTACGCGCAGACAAAGGGCTGCGTCTGATCGTGGGTCTCGAAATGCCGTTGCCGGATGGAGCACGCGTACTTCTTGCTGAAATGAACGGCGCGCCAGTTGCCCGACCGGCGCAGCAGCCTGAGACAAGAACTTCAAGGTCTATTCGGACAAGTTGACGGCTGCTAAGGCCCGCGGGGGACAGTTGTCTCAGCGCGGCATGAAGGAAGGACGGTCATGTCGATGCACGATGCGGCGATCGTCGGCTATGCCGAGACAAAAATCGTTGAAAAGAGCGAGCGCGATATCTGGGAGCTCCAAGCCGAGATTCTCGATTCGCTGCTGCAGCGGACGGGATACGAAAAGGGCGAGATCGACGGCATGATTACGTCATTGTCCATGACCGCTGCGGGAAATCCGTTCTGGTCACAGGCAGTGGCGGACCAGCTCTCGCTCGAACTTGACTTTTGCCAGAGCATCGATATCGGCGGCTGTTCGCCCGCCGCCGCCGTCGTGCGCGCGTCTCTTGCGATCGACGCGGGCCTATGCAGCACCGTTCTCTGCCTTTTCGCTGACACGCAGGCTTCGGACTCCAGCCGCGAGCGGCCGCGTTCCATTGTTCCAGAGTGGCAGCAGCCGTACGGCTATCTCGGTCCGCCGGCCGCGTTCGGCCTACTCAGCCAGCGTTACGAGCATCAGTTCGGCCTCGACTATACAGCTCTCGGCAAGTTGGCGGTCACGCAGCGCGGCCACGCGGTGCTCAACGATCTTGCATGCGAGAAGTTGCGCAAGCCGATCACGGTCGAGGACTACCTCAACTCGCGTATGATCGCGGACCCAATCCGGCTGCTCGATTCCGTGATGACATGCGACGGCGCCAACGGTTTGCTGGTCACGTCGAAGAAGGGCGCAGAACGGCGCGGCCTGACCAAGTGTGCCGTCCCAGTCGGCTATGGCGAACGTACCAATTATCGTGCCAGCGAGAGCGTCGTGGACGTCACCGAGACTGGGCACCTGCCTGCCGGTGAGCGCGCCTTCGCCCAAGCCGGGCTGAAGCCGAAGGATATTGCCTCGTTCCATCCCTACGACGACTTCATCATCGCCATCATGATACAGCTCGAGATGCTCGGCTTCTGCAAGCAGGGCCATGGTTGCGACTTCATCAAGGCGCACGACTTCACCCATACCGGCGACCTGCCACTTAACACCGGAGGCGGGCAGATTTCGGGTGGCCAGATCGGCCTTGCTAGCGGCGGGACCAACCTCGTCGAAGCCGTCCGGCAGCTCTTCGGCGAAGGCGGTCGGCGCCAGGTCGGGAATACGGGGAATGCGCTTGTAACCGGCATCGGCGGCATCCCCTATGGCCGCAACTGGATGTCGAGCGCGGTCATGATCCTTAAGGCAGACGCATGAGGTGCGCATGATCGCGATCAACGACACCCTCAACGTCAGACGCGAGCCGCCGCGATGGCGCTCGTTCTCCAAGGCCTTTTGGGATGCGACGCGAGAGAAAAGGCTCCTCTTGCAATATGATCCAACATCGGATCGCTATCAGCATTTCCCGCGCGCCTGCAGTATCGTGACAGGAAGCCCTGCGCTGGAATGGCGCGAAGTCGCGGGGAAGGGCGAGATTTTCTCTTACACTATTGCTCGCCGCGCGCGCCCGCCCTTTGCAGGACACGAGCCGTTCTTCATTGTACTCGTCACGCTCGACCAAGGCGTCAACGTGATGGCTAATATGGTCAAGTGCTCGTTGGAGGACATGAAGATTGGATTGCGCGTAAAGCCGTACTGGGCGCAGCTGTCGAACGGCACCCATCTCTTGATGTTTCAGCCCGACCGGTAGGAAGCGCCCCATCCGCCCTAAGTGGGGTTCAGTCGTGTTCGTAGGTCGTGATGGTCTGGCTGTGGACGTACTCCAGAATCCCCTCAATGCCGGACTTCCGACCGATGCCGCTTTGCTTGACACCGCCATAAGGAGCAAGATGATTGATTGCGAGCACCCCATGCGTGTTCACCCAGACTTGGCCGGCTTCGACCTTCCGTGCGACCGCGACCGCTTTTTCAATGTCGCGCCCCCACACCGATCCGCCCAGGCCAAACTGGGAATCGTTCGCGCGCGTGATCACTTCGTCTACCGATTCATAGGTGGCGACAGGAATCGCCGGGCAGAACTGCTCTTCCGTCATCAAGAGCGCATCATCATCGATATTTGTGACGACCGTTGGACGCATGAAATAGCCCTTGGAAAAGAGTTCTTCATTGTCGATCTTGCCCATCGGCTTGACGTTTGCGCCACGCCGTGCGGCATCTTCGACGAGATCATTGGCGCGCATCTTCGCTTTTTGCGTATGAACCGGACCCATCGTGACGGTTGGCTCCAGGCCATTACCAATCACCAATGAATCAACGGCGTCCTCAAACTTCTCGAGGAATTCCTCGCTGCGCTTCGAGGGCACATAAATCCGCTTGATCGCCATGCAGACCTGCCCGCTCATCATAAACGTCGCGTTGAGCATGCGAGCAAGCATCGACGCGTCGAATTCCGCGTCGTCGAGGACAATAGCCGGGTCGTTGCCGCCCAGTTCGAGCGTCACACCTTTGATGGATTGCGCAGCATTCGACATGATGTGCCGCGCCGAGGGGATACTTCCGGTGAAACCGATCTTGCCGACGTCGGGATGCATGGTCAGCGCATCGCCGATTTCCGAGGGCAGGCCGGTGACCACATTGATCGTTCCCGGCGGCAGATCCTCAGAAAACATCCGCACCGATTGGATCAGCGTCAGCGGACAGCTTTCGGGGGGCTTGAGCACCACGCAATTGCCGGCAAGCAGCGCCGCGACGATCTGAGTGAACGCCAGGACATCAGGCGAATTCCACGGAACGATGGACACGACTACGCCGTAAGGTCGGTTTAAAACGTACGTCTGTCCGTTCCGGCCCGTATAGTGTCGACCAGCATCCAGCTGCGAAGCGTAGTCGAGGGCCATCTGCTGCCGCCGAGGGACGCTCGAAAGCTCGCCACGTGCTTGGGCGATCGGCTTTCCATTTTCGCGTACAAAGATTGCAGCACGGTGCTCCAAATCGCTTTCCAAGCGCACGAGGGCGCAGCGTAGAATGTCGGCTCGCTGTGCGAAAGTCAGCGCCGCCCATGAGGGCTGGGCGGCCTTCGCGGCGGCGACCGCCTGATCGACGTGCTCGGGGCCCCCTCGCACTATCGTGCCCACAAGTTCGTCCGGCTTCGCCGGGTTGCGAATCTCAAGTCGACTTGGGCCGTCGACACGCTCTCCTCCGATCAGCATGTATTCGGTGATGGGAATCTCGCTATTTCGTTGGGTCAGCATGTCTTACTCCGAACTGGATTAAATGGAACACGTCAGCGTCGCAAAACGCTGCCACGGACCGGGTCCAGTACTCCCGTCAGTGCGTGCGCCAGAAAGTCGTCGACGATTTGCGCAAACCGATCAGGCATCTGGTTCGGAAGCGGAACCATGCCACCTTCGATCTCGACCAACTCGCTATCGCGGATCGCGTCGGCTACCCGACGGGCATTCGGGTACGCATGGGCATCGGCGGTCGGGGCAATGACGAGGGTAGCGCAGCTTATCAGCGGGAGGCGATCTTCCATTACATACCGTCGCACTGCACGGTGGCCGTGGACCGCGCGCTCACCGGCCTTTAGTGCGTCGATCATGAAACGTTCCAGCAGCGCGATATCGTCTTCAGGATAGAGCGGTTTACGCAT
>CAZUDR010000326.1:0-4481 GCA_964618715.1 uncultured Undibacter sp.
GGCCACGCCGCGCTGTCGCAGCATATCGGCGCGTCGCTGATGGCCGACGAGTTCGACATGTCGTTCTTCCAGGGCAAGCCGCTCGACCACGGCTGCTTCTCGCCGCTGTCGATGATGCTGCCGCACGAGCCGAAATGGCCGGTGCCGATCGTGCCCTTGCAGGTCGGCGTCCTGCAGTTCCCGATCCCGACCGCGCTGCGCTGCTACAAGCTCGGCCAGGCCCTGCGCCGCGCCATCGAGAGCTATCCGGAGGACCTGAAGGTGGCCATCATCGCCACCGGCGGGCTGTCCCATCAGGTGCACGGCGAGCGCGCCGGCTTCAACAACGAGGCGTGGGACAACCAGTTCCTCGACATGATCGAGAAGGATCCGGTGGCGCTGACCCGGATGACGCAGGCCGATTTTGCCCGGCTTGGCGGCATGGAGGGCGCCGAGGTCATCATGTGGCTGATCATGCGCGGGGCGCTGTCGGCCAACATCAAGTGCCTGCACCGCACCTATTACCTGCCGTCGATGACCGGCATTGCCACAGCCATCTACGAGAACGAAGCGATCACACCGCCAGCCGACATCGTGTCAGACCACCGGCGGCACATTGGCCATCAGCTTGCCGGCGCGGGCGCGCTGGAAGGCACCTATCCGTTCACCCAGGCGCGCAGCGTCAAGGCCTTCCGCGTCAACCGGTTCCTGCACGACCTGATCAACGCGGGGCCGCGCGCCGCCTTCCTCGCCGACGAGGAAAAAGCTTTCGAGGCTGCCGGCCTCAGTAAAGAGGAGCGCGATCTGATCCGCCGGCGCGACTGGCGCGGCATGATCCATTATGGCGTCAGCTTCTTCATGCTGGAAAAGCTGGGCGCGGTGACCGGCGTGTCGAATTTGCACATCTATGCCGCGATGCGCGGCGAAACACTGGAGCAGTTCCAGAAGACGCGCAATGCACCCGGCGCGCTCTATTCCGTCGCCGGCAAGGATACCCCGCAGCTCGCCTGGGACAGGGAGCCTGCGACTTGACCGCGAGAGGTGGCCTCCCCATCTCGGTCAAACGGATTTTTGAGTTTCGGGCGATCGCCGCGGTGACGCGGTAGGCTCTGCCCTCTCCCGCAAGGCGGCGATAGCGGGGACGCCGACGAGCCGAAAGAGCGGGAGTAACGCCCCGTATCGCCCGAGCCGTCTACTCCGCCGGCTGTGCCGCCGCGTTACGCGCCTCGGCGTTGGACACGAGGACCGCGAGCCCGACCGTCGCCACGAAGATGGCCAGGGCGATCGCGGCATTGACCCCCAGCACCAGGGGGAAACCGCCCCACTGATGCAGGATGGCGATCATACCGACCGCCACACCCGAACTGATGAACAGCAGGAAATAGCGCACCGAATAGACCCGGCCGCGCCACGCGTCGGCGGTGTAGCGCGCCAGCACGATGTCGTTCACCGTCACCTGGCCGTAGATCGCCGCGATCGCGATCGCCAGCGCGACCATCAGCGTAATCCCGTCGGCATAGGCCGCCCACAGATTGCCGAGGAAGCCGAGCCCGGTGATAATGGCGAACAGCCCGTGCGCGGTGAAGCGCTCGACCAGTCGCCCGACCGCGAGCTGGGCGACCGCCCCGCACAGCAGCACAAGGGTCGCAACGCCGCCGGCAAGCAGCAGCGGCACGTGCGCGGCCAGCCGTTCGTCGACGATCTTGGGCAAGGCGATGGTCAGAAGATTGAAGGTCGTGCCCGAAGCCAGCGCGATCACGGTGAACAGGCCGAACAGGATGACCATCATGCGCGGGGTCAACGGCACCGCGGCGACCTTCTTGCGGTGCTTGGCGTGATGACCGTCGTCGGGCGTCAGCCAGACATAGAAGACGCCGACCGCAATGGCGAGCACGGCGGGCACCAGGAACGCGCCGCGCCAGCCGAGCCAGGTCGCAAGCCCGGCGCTGATGCCGGCGGCGAGCGACACACCGAGATTGCCGCATACGCCATTGAAGGCGACCGTACGCCCCCGCGCCTGCGAGGCCTCGATCAGCATCGCCATGCCGACCGGATGATAGATCGAGGCGAACACGCCAACCCCGAACAGCCCCACCGCCAACACTTCCATGGTCGGCGCCAGGCCGGCCACGACCAGAGACAGCCCGCAGCCGAAATAGAACGTCGCCATCATGTTGCGCCGGCTCCAGCGGTCGGCGAGCCAGCCGGCCGGCAGCGAGAACACCCCGAAGGCCACGAACGCCGCGGTCGAGAGCGCGATCAACTCGCTGTAGGAACGGTCGAAGACCGACCCCAGACCGATCACCACGGTCGGGTAGATCAGCAGCACGAAATGATCCATCCCGTGCGCCAGGTTGAGGAAGGCGATGGCACGGCGGGTGGGCATGTCGTAGCCGGCGGGATTGAAGGTGGTCGGGTTCATCGGCTCCGGTCCCGGAATCGCGCCTGATATTTAGCCTTGCCTTTTGGCGATGTTCGGTCGATTTTCGTCGCAATCAGGCCAAGGACCGGACCCATGGGCCAGCAGACCCCTGTCTACCGCCGCAACATGGACGACGCCCCGCGGAGCATCGCCGTCCTGGCGCGCACCCTCGAGGTTGACCATCACATCCCGCTGCACATGCACCGGCGCGGACAGTTGCTGCACGCCGTGAGCGGCATCATGCGCGTGGAGACGGCGGAAGCCGCCTGGATCGTCCCTCCGGCGCGCGCCGTGTGGCTGCCGCCGGAGTGGCCGCACAGCGTCACCATGCGCAGTCATGTCGAGATGCGCACCGTCTATTTCGCGCCGGAAGCCTGCGCCGGGCTGCCGCAACAGCCTGTATTGGTGGAGATTTCCGGTCTGATGCGTGAACTGATCCTGGCGCTGCTGGAAGAGCCGGTCGCCTATGACGAGGCCGGCCGCGGCGGCAGCGTTGCGCGGCTGATGCTGACCGAACTCTCGCGGCTGCGCGAGCGGCCATTGAAGGTACCAATGCCACGCGATGTGCGCGCGCTGCGGGTCGCCCGCGCCCTGCTCGAGGATTCCAGCATCGACCACGATCTTGACCGCTGGGCGGACGAAGCCGGCGCCAGCCGGCGGACGCTCGCGCGCATCTTCCGCAGCGAGACCGGCCTGGGTTTTGCCGAATGGCGGTCACGCCTGCGCGCAGTAGACGGGCTGGCACGGTTGTCCGACGGCCAGTCCGTGGCGGAGACCGCCACATCGGTCGGTTATGCAAGCCCGAGCGCTTTCTCGGCCATGATCCATCGCACGCTGGGCGGACCGCCCCGACGGCTCGTGCGGCAGCCCGCCTGACCCCGCGCCAACCGCCGCTGGTACCTGGCGGGGCTGTAGACAAAATCCGGTATACACGTTATAGTTGTATGTGGCAGGTTCTGCCGCTCCGGTAGCGTTACGCGTGTGGGGGCCTCGATGGGTGGCAGGAGGCACAATCGCGCGGCGATGCTCTTCGCCGCGGCCTTCTCCGTTTGCTGCGTTGGCGCATCGCCCTCATGGGCCGAGGACGACGAGATTGCGCGTGTCCTCCTGTTTTCCGGCCGCGACATCTGGCGCAACGGTGTGTTCGCCCATGGCGGCCTGATCGTTGGCCCCTACGGGTTTGAGCACGGCGCGCCGCTGCTCAAGCTGCTGCTGTCGGGCGGACTCTACCGTTACGAGGCCGGCGACCTCGGCGGCGAGCGGGTTGTCGGCGCGGAAGGCGTCGTGCAGGCCCTGCCGGGTTTCAGGGTGACGCGCGGTCCTGTTGACGTCTGGATCTTCTTTGGCCCGGAATACCAGATCCACAAGCTGTGGCCGGATGACCCAGGAAACCGTTTGCGCGGACCCGCATTCGGTGTGCGCTTCAGCGTCGATCTCTGGAGCGAACCGACGCCAGCGACCATGGTCGCGGCAGACGCCTCGCTGTCATCGATTGCAACGAGCTATTCGGCGCGCGCTGCTTTCGGCTGGCGCCTGTTCCGCCGGCTCTATGCCGGACCGGAAACACAGGTATACGGCGGCGACGGCTACCGGCAGTGGCGCTTCGGCGCCCACGTCACCAGCCTGAAGACCGGCAACACAGAATGGTCGGCCGGTGCGGGCTGGGCCGTCGATCACGAGGGCCGGTCCAGCCTCTATCTGCGCATCGGCATTCTGCAAAGGCCCTGATCAGTCCAGCGTGCGCCGGAACCGGGTGACTGCGATGGTCATTGCCACCAGCATCAGCACGAGCATTGCGGCCGCGTCGTAGTGCAGGTTTTCGAAGGAGGCACCCTTGAGCATGATGGCGCGCACGATGCGCAGGTAATGGGTGAGCGGCAGCGCCTCGCCGACCCCTTGCGCCCAGACCGGCATGCCGGCGAAGGGGAACATGAACCCCGACAACAGGATGTTCGGCAGGAAGAACATGAACGACATCTGGATTGCCTGAAGCTGGTTCTGCGCGACCGTCGAAAAGGAGTAGCCGATCGACTGGTTGGTCGCGATGAACAGCGTGCTCAGCGCCGCCAACAACGAGAGA
>CAZUDR010000327.1:0-4474 GCA_964618715.1 uncultured Undibacter sp.
CCATCGACTTAGAGCCCTGTCCTTGCGATGGCGCCTGCCATGCTCGGAGCTGGTATGACGGCGCCATTAACCGACATCGCTCAATCGCTGGCAGCAGAGTTCCCTGCAAACCCGCGCGTCCTGGTTGTCAGCCTGCGCCGTATCGGCGATGTGCTGCTCACGACGCCGCTCATACGGAGCCTGCGGCGCGCCTGGCCCGGCGCGCAGATCGATGTGCTGGTGTTCGACGGCACCGCCGGCATCCTTGCGGGCAATCCGGACATCGCGCGGATCATCGGCATGCCGGCCCGCCCCGGCGTGATCCAGTCGCTGCGGCTCGTCGCGCGCCTGTGGCGACGCTACGACCTTGCCGTTTCGACGCAGACCGGCGATCGGCCGACCTTCTACGCGTTCATCGCCGGGCGGCGTTGCGTCGGGCTCGTCGCCGACGATAACTCGCCGGGCGATCGCCTCAAGCGCAGAGCACTCCATCGCACCGTCCCGGCGATGGACCGTACCCATCGCGTCGAGCAGGCGCTTCGACTCGCCGACGCGCTGGGCATTGCCCGGGTCGCGGAGCTGGTTGCGCCGGCCGCCGCGACAAACGTTCCGCAGGTCGGCGGCGACTATGCGGTCATCCATGCCGCGCCAATGTTCCGCTACAAGGAATGGACGCGCGAGGGCTGGCGCGCGCTTGCCGGAAACCTGAAACAGCGAGGGATTGCGATCGTCGCCATCGGAGGACCCGGCGAAGCCGAGCGCCGCTATCTCGAGGACATCTGGCAGGGCATTGCCGACGTGCGGCAGTGCCGCTGGCCGGAAACCGTGGCGCTGCTCAATGGCGCGCGACTCTATGTCGGTCCTGACACCTCGGTCACGCATCTTGCCGCCGCCACCGGTTGCCCCACCGTGGCGCTGTTCGGACCGATGGACCCGCGCGTGTGGGGCCCGTGGCCGGTCGGCGGGCTTGCCGAATCCTGGCAGGCGAGCGGCACCATCCAGCATCACGGCAATGTCTGGATCGTGCAGAACCCGTTGCCCTGCCTGCCCTGCACCTTCGAGGGCTGCGAGCGCCATATCGACAGCCGCAGCGTGTGTCTCGACGAACTGGCGCCCGAGCGGGTATTGCGCGCCGTCGATGCGGCACTGGCTTGACCGCGGGGACCGCCGCCCGCACTCTCTTCGACCTTTCAAGGAGGCAAGCGCATGACCTTCCGCATCGCCGTCGTGCAGCCGATCGCCAATCCGATCGGCGAGGATGAAAAGAATATCGCCGACGCGGAGAACTTCATTGCCCGCGCCAGGGCGGAAGGCGCCGACTTTATCTGTTTCCCGGAAACCTATCCCGGCCCCTGGCGCATGCCGGCATCGTTCGACCCCACCCCGCGGATGGCCGAGGCCGCCGCAAGGCACGGCATCAACGCGGTCTACGGGACGCTCGAGCCGCTCAGCCACAACGAGGGGACGGCGCACAATCTGATCTGCATGGCCTATGGCGACGGGCGCCCGCCGGTCTCCTACCGCCGCACCCATCCGAACGGACCGTGGATCTATACCGGCGGCAAGTGGTGGGAGTTCCAGTACGTGCCGGGCAACGAGTTTCCGGTATTCGAGACCGCGCACGGCAAGGTCGGCCTCGCCATGTGCAGCGAGGCCTACATGCCGGAGGTGACGCGCGCGCTGGCGCTGCGCGGCGCCGAACTCATCTTCATGCCGGCCGGCACCGACAAGGGCAGACTGTGGGCGAGCTGGCGCAACCTGATCTGGTCGCGCGCCATTGAAAACCTGGCGCTGGTGGTGACCACGCAGAACCTGTTCAGCCACGCGGAGCGCGGGCTGGCCATGGTGGCGGCGCCGGAGGAGATCCTGTTCGAAAGCACCGCCGCCGGATTTTTCACCGTCGATGTCAGCCTGGAGCGTGCGCGCGAGATGCGCGCCACCACCGATACCGTGACGTCGGCGCTCAAATACGGCGCCAAGCAGGGCGTGCTCGGTCCGCAATGGCAGCGGCCCGAACTGCGCGCCGCGATCTATCAGGCGACTGACGCGGCGGAGTAACACCCGGGCACGTTGCGCCGTCCCGGCCCCCGTGCGAGTTTGCGCCCGCATGTGGTCCCGCCCCGATCTCGGCCCCAGGCCCCTCCTCGGCTATGCCGACAGCCGCATCAAACGCGCGGCCGAACAACGCACCGACGAAACTGCAATCCAGACGTTCGCCACGCGACCCGACGCAGGGGCGTACGTGATCGGCGTCGAGATGATCATCATGAAGACGGGTTCGCCGGTGAACGAACCACTGTTCACGTTGCGGGAGGCACACACGCTCGGCCCTGCCTCGGAGACGGTCTTTCTCGGCCTCCTCGACGGCGCGCCCCGATTCGGTGTCGGCGTGAGCCGGGACACGGCGGAAGCGCTGAAGACGCGTGACGGCTTCCATGTGACCGATCTTCGCTCGGTCGCGATACAGGGCCTGGTCGCGCCGGAGCATCTGCCACCGATCGCCGAAGCCAAGGCCGTGCTGCACTGGCACGCCCGCCACCGGTTCTGCTCCAACTGCGGTGCGCCGACACGGGTTGTGCAGGCGGGGTGGCGGCGCGACTGCCCGCAATGCAACGGGCAGCATTTTCCGCGCACCGACCCGGTGGTGATCATGCTGGCGATCGATGGCGATCGCTGCCTGCTCGGCCGCTCGCCGCGCTTCGCCCCCACCATGTGGTCGTGCCTCGCCGGTTTTGTCGAGCCGGGCGAGGCCATCGAGGACGCGGTGCGACGGGAGACGCTGGAGGAAGCCGGCATCGCCTGCGGCCGTGTCGCCTACTTCCGCTCGCAGCCCTGGCCGTTTCCCATGTCGCTGATGATCGGTTGCCATGCCGAGGCGCTGACGTCCGAGATCGTGGTCGATCGCGACGAACTGGAGGACGCGCGCTGGTTCAGCAGGGACGAGGCGATCGCCATGCTGCAGCACCGCCATCCCGACGGGCTGACCACGCCACCGCCGGTGGCGATCGCGCACCACATCATTCGGGCGTGGGTGGACGGCGAGACCGATTTTGACTGACGCGCCAAAAATTCTCTGCGCCGGCATCGCGGTGCAGGACATCATCATGCGCGTGGACCACTTCCCCGCACCCGGCACCAAGGTCGCGGCTTCCGACTTCATCGTCACCGGGGGCGGCTGCGCCGCCAATGCAGCCCTCGCCGTGGCGCGGCTTGGCGGGCACGCCGCTTTTGCCGGCCCGCTCGGCGGCGAAGACGACGGCACAAGCACGCGCATAGTCGCCGACCTCGAAAAGGAAGGAATCGATTGCAGCGGCGTGGTGCGGAATGCCGGTGCGACCGCATCGGTCTCTCTCATTCTGCTCGACGCGCAAGGCGAAAAGTCCATCGCCACAAGACGCGGCGCCGGACTTGGCGACACGCGGCCCGGGGATGCCGCCCGGCTGGTCGCCGATGCAGATGCTGTGCTTGTCGACAACCGTTTTCCGGAATTTGTCGCCGCGGTGTGCCGCGCGGCGCGGGAGCGCAATATTCCGGTCGTGATCGATCTCGATCAGGCGACGCGGATCGATGATCCCGTGCTTGCGCTCGGCAGCCATGTGATCGCCTCGGCGGAAGCGCTCGGCGGCACCACGGGAGAACCGGATTTCCGCACCGCGCTGGCGCGCCTCGCCGGCCATGTCGACGGACTACTCGCGGTGACCGATGGGCCGAACGGCATTACCTGGCGTACGCAAGGCGCCTTGCGCCACATCCCGGCATATCAGGTTCAGGCGATCGACACGCTCGCGGCCGGCGATGTGTTCCATGGCGGATTTGCCCTCGCACTGGCAGAAGGCCGCGATACCGAAGATGCGATGCGCTTCGCTGCCGCCGCTGCCGCCCTCAAATGCACCCGTTTCGGCGGGGCGAACGGCGCGCCGCGGCGCGAGGAGGTCGACGCCTTTCTGAGGACGGGCAGCGCCTGAGGGCCCCGCAAGCGCGGGTGGCGGCCGCACTGACGCCGCGGCTGCCGGCTCCGAAACGGGGCGCCGGGCGGGATGCAGCGCCAGCAGATCGGGCTTGAAATAGAATATTTTTCCGGATATAGACGTATCGAACGCTGAAACAAGAAAATTATTCCTGAATAGTGGCGAACGGTAGATGGTTACTGCGAAAGCGCAGAGCAAAGAAAGAATGGATTCCATCGACCGCAAGATCCTGGCGGTGGTGCAGGAGGATGCCTCACTCTCGGTCGCCGAGATCGGCCAGCGCGTCGGCCTGTCGTCGACGCCGTGCTGGAAGCGGCTGCAGCGGCTGGAGGCCGACGGGGTCATCACCCGTCGTGTGGCGCTGATCGACCCCGAACGGATCGGGCTCGGCATCACCGTGTTCGTCTCGGTGGAGACCGGCGACCATTCGCAGGACTGGCTGCAGCAATTCGCCGACACGGTCGGCGCCATGCCGGAGGTGATGGAGTTCTACCGGATGGCCGGTGACGTCGACTACATGCTGCGTG
>CAZUDR010000328.1:0-4474 GCA_964618715.1 uncultured Undibacter sp.
TACCCGATACGGATTAATCTTTTCGGGGAGGCCGGGGCGTAATTTCCCTGCAAAATGCAAAAATTCCCTGCAGATTTCCCTGCTTTCAGGGAAATTGCGCGCTGAGACCGGTTCGGATCTGACTGCGTGCGCCACCACGAATTCAAAAATTCGAATGTGTTTTACCGCAAGAGTTTTTGGGCAACGCCAACCGGCCGAAATTGGCGACAGGGGCACGGTCAGGTCTCACCCGCCGGCCTGGCCAGGGATGACAAGGCATCGATCCCCACGAGCCGGCCGTCAAATTCGGTCATGGCGTCCGTGATGTATGACCACATTGATCCGGCGGAGGCGACGTCGCCCAGGACATGATAGAAAAGCACGTCGTTGACGTCGTCGCGAATGACGATCGCATTGATGCGCGCGACGGAGGTTTGCGCCACCGCGTGGTTGTCAAACCGGCCGGGCCGAAGGTCAACGCCGCAGAGCTTGGCAAACATGGCCGGCGCCTCGCTGCCCGTCACCGCGAACCAGAACGTGCCGTCACGGCGCGGCACGGGAAAAACCATCCCCGTCTCCGCCGACCAGGCCACTTCCAGGCGGGTGCACAGATCGGCGTCACCATTGCGGCCGCCAAGGATCAGGACTTCGGAGGGCGCCAGTCGAGCCGCGCGAGAGTTGCGGCCACAGGAACAGGCACGGTTCGGGGCATCGCCGATTACTATTCCTTGCTGGCTCAGAAATTCCGGCATCGCGCGCCCCTTGAAGCCGGTGCGCGGCATTGGACTGAGATCGGCAAGGCCAAGCCGGCGGGCGCCGTCGACTTCAGGCTCCACGGCGTCGCCAAACCTTGCGGCAATTGCCGCGTCTCCGATGACCGCAAAGCGTGCACCCGCGGCGGCAAGCGTCCGGTAGATCGGACTGCGCCGCGCATGCGTCGATGGATCGGGTGATAGCGGGAGGGCGCTAGCCATCACTCACATCCCCTGCCGGGCATTGTCGGGGTCGTAGAACGGCAGCGTGACGACCTTTGCCCTGATGATGCGCCCCTGCGCGACCTTGATGTCGAAAAATCCCCCCGGCTCCGCCTGTTCCGGATCGACGTAGGCAAGTCCGATCACCTTGTCGAGAGCGGGAGAATGCGCCACCGAAGTGACACGTCCGGCAATATTGCCGTCGAGAAGTGTGAGGTGGCATTCTTCCGGCAAGGGCGCTTCCGACGCCAGTTCGAAACCAACCAGCGTGCGTGCCATCCCGCGCCGCTCCTGAATTTCGAGAGCGCGCTTGCCGACAAAGTACGGCTTCTTGCGCGCGATCGCCCAGGCCATTCCCGCTTCCTGCGGGATGGTCAGGCCGTCGGTGTCCTGGCCGACGATGATGTGACCCTTCTCCAGCCGCAACAAACGCTGTGCTTCGACACCGAAGGGCAGGATGTCGAAGGGACGTCCGGCTTCCGTCAGCCTGTCCCACAGCGCTTCACCGTAGCTCGACGGCACGTGGATTTCGTAGCCGAGTTCGCCGACGAAGCCGACCCGGAAGAGCCGCGCCGGGATGCCGGCGACCTCACCTTGCCGCACCGCGAGATAGGGAAAAGCGCTTCCGGAGAGATCGAGCCCCGCGCAGAGCGGCGCAAGCACGTCGCGCGCCAAGGGCCCGGCGAGGTTAACCGCGGCATATGCAGCCGACACATTGGTGATGTCGACATCCAGCTGCCACATTGCATTCCGGCGCAGCATCTCGCGATAGACTGCATCGGCATTACCGGTAGTGGCGGTAACATAGAAGTGCTGATCGCCGAGGCGGCAGGCGACGCCATCATCAATGATCGTGCCGGTCTCGTCGGTCATCAGAACATAGCGCGAGCGGCCGACCGCCTGCTTGGCATAGGCAAAGGTGTACATGCGTTCGAGGAACTCCGCGGCGTCAGGCCCGCGGATCTCCATCTTGCCCAGCGTCGAGGCATCAATCAGGCCAACGCTGCGGCGCACGGCCAGCGCCTCGTCACGGACGAGACGCTCGCGATTCTCCGGGCGCCCGTAATAGGCAGGTCGCAGCCAAGCGCCGGCCGGCATCATCTGCGCACCAGCCTCGACGTGACGGTGATGCATCGGCGTGAGCCGCACAGGGTCGAACGCCCGCCCGGCCAGCACGCCAAAGGCTTCGGCCGCGAAGGGCGGCCGCGCAGTGGTGCGTCCGATCATCTCCTCCGCCCGGCCTGTGGCTTCGGCGGCAATACGGATGGTATTGAGCGCGGAGTGTCGTCCCTGCGACGGCCCCATGCCGACGGTCGAATAACGCTTGAGCAGCTCGATATGGTCGTAGCCTTCGGCGATGGCATTGCGCAGGTCAGCGACCGTCAGGTCTTCGTCGAAATCGACAAAGTCCTTCCCTCTCGGATGCGCAAAGACCGGGCAGGGATGGCTGTGACCGACCTGGGCGCGCTCTTCAGGGATCGCCGGCTGCTTGCCGACGGGAAGGCCCAGGGCCTTGGCCGCCGCCCAACCCGCATGCCGTCCGTCCGCCACGGCAGCGTGCAGCCGATAGCTGGCATTGAGTGCGCCGGCGACATGTATGTCCTTCGGTACCTGCCGCACCACGAATGTCGACGCCTGGGAAGAATATTCGACCTGACCACCGGCATGGGCGAGCAGCTGATAGGCGGGCGCAACGCCAACACTCATGCACACAAGATCGCAATCGAAGGTGCGTCTCTCATCGGACACCACGCCGCGACCTTTGACTTGAGCCGCGATGACGCCGCGTACATGCCGGTTGCCGCTGGTGGCCAGCGCTTCGTAGGCGGTCCAGCCGGCAAGCATCGGCACGCCAAATTCACGCAGCGCATCTGTCGACGCATTCTTCGGGATCTGATCGCACAGGTCGAGCACAGCCGCGACCTCGCAGCCCGCGTCGACCAGATCGAGGGCGGCATCGTAGCCCTGCTCGTTTGCCGTCACGACGACGGCACGGCGCCCCGGTCGCACGCCGTATTGGCGCAGCAAGCGCTGTGCGGCGGAGGCCATCATCACGCCTGGCAGATCGTTGTTGCGAAATACCAGCGGCTGTTCCATGGCGCCGGTGGCAAACACGACCTGCCGGGCGCGAAGCTTGCAGAGCCGATGGCCGCGCACTACCGGCAGCCAGTTGTCGGTGAACCAGCCGTTGCAGATGGCGCCGGTCATAACGGAGATGGCAGGCTGTGCCGCGACAGCTTCGGTCAGCTCGCGCAGCAGTCCGGCTGCTTCGGCACCGGTACGGGCATAAGCAAGGCTGCCGCCCAACTGCGGGTTTTCGTCAATGAGTGCGACGCCGACGCCGGCCGCGGCCGCCTCAAGCGCGGCGGACAGCCCGGCCGGCCCGCCACCCACCACAACGACGTCGTACCAGCCATAAGCCTTGTCGTAATAGCTGCCCGTGGCGTCTTCCCTGAGCCGGCCCAGGCCCGCGCGGCGACGAAAAAACGGTTCCCAGAACGCCCAGGCGAAGCGCGGCCGGAAAAAGGTCTTGTAGTAGAAGCCGACCGGCAGAAAACGTGAAAACCATCCCGTCATCGCCATGCGGTCTGAATGCAACGAGCCCGCAACATTCTGCGCCGTGACGGCCAGTCCCTCGGTGATCGGCACACGATCGGCCAGCGCATTGGGCTCATCCGGAAGCTGCACCAGCGTATTCGCGTCCTGCCCCGCCATGGTGAGGACGCCGCGCGGCCGGTGATACTTGAAGGAGCGCGACAGAATCCATTGCCCGTTCGCCGCAAGGGCGCTCGCTACCGTATCGCCGGCATAGCCCTCGAACCGCTTGCCTTCAAAGGTGAAGGCGACATGCCGCCCGCGATCGATTGCAGCACCAAAGGGGGCGTCGAGCCGGTTGACTTGCACGCTCACAACCTGCCTCCTGCCGCGCCGCTATCGTTCCTTTTGGCTGCTGCAAGGAATTCGTGAGGTGGATAGGTGCGAACGATTTCATCAGTACGTGTGTCACGCTCGGCGACGAACCAGAAGGCGGTCGGCACATGCATCCACCATTCCCGCACCAGGCCTGCCGGATTGTCGCGCAGGAACAGATAAGCGGCCCATTCCCCGTCGCTGCAAGTCTGCGGATCCGGTTCAAGATGCACTTCGCCGCCGCAGATGAACTCGGTAATGTTGCGCGGACCGTTGAGTGGGCAGTGCATGATCTTCATGGCAGCGCTCGCTAATGGCCGACCGAAGCCGCGCCCTTTTCGCCGACCTGGGCGAGCCGCGTGAAACGGTCGAGAGCAAACGGCTTGAGCAGGTCGGGCACGCGGCCCTTTGCCAGCATCTCGGCGTTGCGCTTGCCGCAGACCGGCGTCGCCTTGAAACCCCAGGTGCCCCAGCCGGCGTCGATGTAGTAGTTGCCGAGCGGTGTTTCGCCCATGATCGGTGAGAAGTCGGGCGTCATGTCTGCGATGCCGCCCCACTGACGCAGCACCTTGACCGCCGCGAGCTGCGGGAACAGTTCCAGCATGTGCGAC
>CAZUDR010000329.1:0-4459 GCA_964618715.1 uncultured Undibacter sp.
CAGTGGCGAAGTCCGCGCTCATGCCCATCGACAACAGTTTCAGGCCGTTGCGTTTCGCGATCTTGGCGGTGAGCGCGAAATGCGGACCGGGCGCCTCCTCGAACGGCGGGATGCACATCAGCCCCCCGATGTCGAGGCCATAGTCGTCGCGGCATGCGGCGATGAAGCCGTCGGCGTCCTGCGGCAGCACGCCCGCCTTCTGCGGCTCGCCGCCGGTGTTGATCTCGACGAACAGAAGAGGCTTGCGCCCCTGCCTGGCGATCTCCCTGGCCAGCGCCTCGCACAGGCTGGCACGATCAACCGAATGGATGGCGTCGAACAGCGCCACCGCGTCCCTTGCCTTGTTCGACTGAAGCGGCCCGATCAGGTGCAGCGACAGGCCGGCGTGCTTTGCGAGCAATGGCGGCCACTTGCCCTTGGCTTCCTGCACACGGTTTTCGCCGAATACGCGTTGACCGGCTGCTATGACCGGTTCGATGGCGTCCGCTGCAAACGTCTTCGACACCGCCACCAGCGTGACGTCATCCGGATTGCGCGCGGCGCCACGGCAGGCGCGCGCAATTTCGGCGCACACATTGTCGAGGCCGGCGGCAGCGGTCGTCTGCATGTTGCTGCCCAATACCAGCTTGTCGCCGTTCGCGAAAGCCGTGACAGCGCGCCATGCCCGAAATCAAATGAAGGGGCGCGCCCTGGCTTGTGGCATGTCGTCGCCGGCCATGCGCATCAGCGCCTCGCGGTCGCACAATTCGAAAGTGCGATCCTTCCAGCGGATTGCGTTCGACGTCGACAGCCGTTTCAGCGTCTTGTTGGTATGCACGAGCGACATGCCGAGCGTGTCGGCGAGATGCTGCTGGGTGAAAGGAAACTGGATGGCGTCGCTCCTGGTCAGTCCCGCCTCGTGCGCGCGCACGAAAAGATGCAGGAGGACATATGCGGTGCGCTCGAGCGCAGTGCGCCGCCCGATGCTGAGCAGGTTTTCATCGATGAGCTGCTCCTCGCGCGAGCCAAGCCAGGTAATGTCGAAGGCGAGTGAAGGAAAACGACTGTAGAGATCCCACAGCTTGCTGCGCGGAAACACGCAAAGTGTCAGCGGTGTCAGCGCCTCTACCGAGTGCTCCATTTCGCGCATGAGCGCGCCCTGCAGACCGAGAAGGTCGCCCGGCAGCGCATAATTGAGTATCTGGCGGCGACCATCATCCAGCATCTTGTAGCGGAAGGCCCAGCCGCGCAGCACGGTATACAGATAGTCGCTGCGCGTGCCCTCGCGCAGGAAACTGATACCGGGATCGACGCGCAGCTCGTCGACCTTGAGCTCTTTGACAAACGCGAGTTCGTCGGCGGTGAACTCGCGCAAGCCCGGCCGCTGGCGCAACGGACACTTGTCGCAATCTGTGCAGTGCCCCTTGGGATGACCGTTTCCGAGAATCATGACGCCCGCGCCCGCTCCAGCGATCAGGAATAGTGCGCTCGCTATGTCATTTTTAAATGCAGTCCATCTCAATTCGCGGGAGAAGAAAAAGTTCCATCGCGGGCCGGCAGGGGCCGGAGCATCCGGGGAGAGCTATTTGGACGACTTCGACAGGTCGCTTGCCGGCAAGCGCTGCCTGGTGCTCGACGACGAATTTCTCATTGCGCTCGACATCCAGAATATCCTGGAAACCGCCGGCGCCGTCGTCACCTGCGTGGCCGACGCCGACGAAGCGCTCACGCAGCTCAACGGCGCCAAGCGTTTCGATCTCGCGATCGTCGACGTCATGCTGGGCAACATGGCCACTTCGACCGCAGTGACCGGACGCCTCATCGAGATCGGAATTCCATTCGTCTTCCTGACCGGCATGCGCAGCGACGATGTGCAGGCGCGCCACCCCGGCATTCCGATAGTCGAGAAGCCCTATGTGGCCGATGTGCTGATGAGAGCCGTGGGCGCGGCGCTGGCGCCGCGATAGCGGCTACCCGGCCGCCTCCCACTCCGCCATCACCTCCTCGACGGGCTTGTTGAGGCGCACCTTGTTGTCCTCAACGCGATCCACCCAGTCGTGGAAGATGTAGTGATGCTGGCCGCCGGCCCTGGCGTCGCTCCTGGTCAGTTTGATCCTGTCCACCCCTTCCAGGTGGTCGACCACGCCAACATGCTGTCCGTCGGCATCGACGACTTCCATATGAACCTGGATATCGTAGGTCTTGGTCATGATTTCCTCCGGGTTTCGGAGGAAAACCGTGTCGCCGGGGCTTTGTTCCCGTCAGCCGCGCGGTGCGATTCTCACGCCATCAAGCACGCGGTCACTCGGATGCAACACCACCTGCTCGCCCGGCTTGAGCCCGTCAATGACCTGCGCGGCGTGCAGGTTGCGGTGACCGATCTTGACCAGGCGGCGCTGGGCGCGGCCGTCAGCGACGACAAACACGGCCCAGTTGTTGCCCTCGCGGAACAGCGCGCCCAGCGGCACCTGCAACACGTCGTCACCGTGCCAGACCACGACGCGCGCAATGATGCGGTAGCCATGGCCGAGCTGTTGCCACTCGGACGGCGGCCCGGCAAAGTCGAGAATCACCTTGACCCGCTGCTCCTCGATGCCGAGCGCCGATACCTTGGTGAAGGCCGTCGGCTCGATGCGGAGGACCCTGGCGGCGAGGATCGTGTCGCCGCCCCAGCTTTCGATCCGCGCGGGCGCCCCCGGGGGGATACGCACCGCGTCGCGGGAGAGGAAATCGACGACGATCTCGAGATCGCGGGGATCGCCGATGTCGATCAGCGGCGACCCTGCCGGCACGACCTGTTCGCTCTCCGTGATGATCTTGAGGACACGGCCGTCGACCGGCGATCGCACCTGGATGCAGCAGGAGGCCGAGCGGGCGTCGGGGTTGACTTCGCCCGGCTGGATGAGGCGTGCCCTGGCGCTCTCCAGTTCGCGCTTGCGTACTTCCAGCGTCGCTTTGGCGCTCGCCACCGCCGCTTCTGCCGAGGTGACGTCGAGCTTCGCCTTCTCCAGCGCGCGTGCCGATATCGTGTTTCGCGAGGCCAGCTCCTCCGCGCGGCGCAGGTCGCTCTGGGCGAATTCGAGCTGCGCCTCCGACTGCCGCACCTGTGCTTCGGCCAGATCGACCGCCGCCTGCGCCGCCTGCACCGCGGCTTCGTTGACCCGCTGCGAGCGCACGTCGAGCAGTTCCGGATCGGTCGGCTCGATGGCGGCAACCACCGTCTTGCCGGCCTGCACCGTGTCGCCTACGTCCAGCGGCGAGCGCAACACCTTGCCGCCGATCGGTGCCGAAACGGTGTAGACCTCGCGAATGCGCGTGATGCCTTCGTCCTCGACGGTAACCTCGAGCGGCCCTTGTTTGATTTCCGCCAGGTCGACGGGCACCGGCTGCGGCCACAGCGCCCAGACGATGAGGGCGACGACCCCCAGTCCTGCCAACACGGCAATGATGCGCCTGCCGATCCTTCCGAACACGATCTACTCCCGGGTCTTGAGCACTTCTATCATATCGAGCCGGTCGATACGCCGGCGCACGATGAGGCCGGAGAGAAGCGCCGAGACCAGAACCACGAGCGATGCCCATGCGTAGACCGAGCGATCGACCACCAGAGGCACGCGATAGAGCTCGCTGTTGAAGCCCTGCACCATGGCCCAGGCAAAACTGTAGCCGAGCACCCACCCCAGAGGCTGCGCCAGCAGTGTGAGAACGGCGAGCTCGGTCAACAGGATGGCGGAGACCTCGCTCTTGTGGAAACCGAGCACCCGCAGGCTGGCCAGCTCCCGGCCCTGCTCGGACAGGGAAATGCGGGCGAAATTATACACCACGCCGAAGGCGACAATCATTCCGAGCGAAACGTAGACCGTGATCATGACCAGGAGATTTTCCCCCATGGTCTCGCGGAATTTCTGCAGCGACGCCCGTTGCAGGCGGATGAAGCTTGCTACCGGCGTGCTCTTTAGCCGGCGAAAGAGCGCATCGTCGTGCGTGGTGTCGTATAGCAGATGCACGCCGCTGATCATCGCCCCTTCGCGCAGCATACGATTGACCGCGGTCAGATCCATGTAGGCGGTCAGCCCGAGATATCCCTCGATGATGGCGGTGACCGGCAGGTCCGCCCGCCGGCGGTCGCGTTCGAGAAGCTCGATCTCGACGATGTCGCCGATCTTCGCCTCGAGGATTTTCGCCAGCGCGGCGCTGAGCGCGATGCCGCTTTCCGGCAGACGGATCGGTTTCAGGTCCGGGCCCAGTACGCGGCTCAGATCGGATCCGGACGGCTTCCCGGTTATGGAAGTCCGTCGATCGATATGGCCGTGACGGATCTTGACCGGCACGGAGCGGAACGGTTCGGCCGCCATCACCCCCGGCAGCTCCGTCGCCGCGTAGTACGCCGCGAACGGCCTCTCGCGCACGAAGCTGATGGACGCATCCTGCCGGTCGGAACGGTTGTAGGTGACGTCGATCATGAAATCGACCGAGCCAA
>CAZUDR010000330.1:0-3893 GCA_964618715.1 uncultured Undibacter sp.
CAGGTGGGGCAGAATTCGGTTGTCGGCATAACCGGCGGTAACCGCGGGGACTACTTCGCCGGTTCGATGAACCAGGAATGGGAGGGCTCTGTTCGGCTTCGCTACGGCTGGCTCGCGACGCCCGTCGTCTTGATCTATGTCACCGGCGGCGTCTCGTTCGGGGAGGTGTCCGGCGAGTTTGGCTATAACGGAAATACGGTGACACCGACGACCGTGTCCGGATATGGCACGTGGGATGATGTGCTCGTCGGCTTTACCGTCGGTGCGGGCGTCGAAGCCGACGTATCCAATTTCCTCGGTATCCCGGGCGTCAAGACCAGGTTCGAGTATCGCTTCACCTCATACGGAGATCATTCCATTGATGTCCCGCTCGCCTGCTCGGGCACCTGTACCGGCGCGACGGCTCCGTCAAACAATGCCCGTATCGACCTGAACGATATTTATAACCACAAGTTCCTGTTCGGCCTGGGCTTCGAACTTCCGGGCTGACACGCGTGGCGCGCATCGGCGGCGAGCCTCGCGGACAGCGGCCGGCCTCACGCAATAAGGGCGCCTTCACAGGGCGCCCTTTTGCTTTGGAGGGGTGAGCGATCCACGGCTTCAAAGCTGCGCACCTTCGCCGATGATGGCGAACGGTGCCCAATAGGCCGGATACGCGTTTATCCCGTTGTCCGAATCGTCGTTCATCAACGCCAGCATTGATCGCCGCAATGCTTCAGCACGGCCGACTCCTTCGTTGGCCATGATGTTGAAGGTCTTCGTAACAAGCGGCACGGCAGCGAGCGAACTGATATTCCAGTGCGTCACCAGAAGGGCGCGGGCGCCGGCGTAGAAGAACGCCCGGGCAAGCCCCGACAATGCTTCGGCGCCGGGCTTGCCGCCCGCGATGGTATTGCAGGCCGACAGCACAACCCAGTCTGCATGGAGCTTGAGGCGGGCCACTTCACTGGCCGTGAGGAGCCCGTCGTCGAACTCGCTCGATTGCGCCGGCAGGGTCAGCGCCAGAGACGGCTCGGCAAGCCCCTTGACGTCGCCCGCCACCAGACCGTGCGTGGCGAAGTAGACAACGCGGTAGTCGGCAAGCGCAACACGCTTGACAGTTGTTTCGCTGGCATCCGACCGGAGATGGATGGCGTCTGTCGAAGCGCCGAGGATTTTCGCGATCAACCTGAGCTCATCGGCGCTTTCCGGGAGCGGCGGCATCCGTGAACTCAATGCCGCACGATCGACGCTGGCGCCGCGCCAGAAATCCGTGTAGCTCGGCGCCGCTATCTTGCCGTCCAGGGATCGCTGTTGGCCGGCGGCAGACGGATCTTGCTGAAAGACCGGATCGCCGAAGCCGACCATCGGCTTGCCGGCTTCCGCCTTCCGGGCAAACGCCCGCAGCGCCTTCAGGCTGGCAACCGACGGGACCACCGTTACGGCATGGCGCTTCACAAGCCAGGCGGCATTGCGATATCCGGCGTAATCGCCCGGCTTTGCCTCGGGCGGTTTGTCCGTGACCAACGCGTGCATCGGCAGCGCCGTGAGCGGTCCGGCGGCGGCGACGATGAGGTCGTGTTTGTTCCTGACCAGCCGTTCGATCGGACCGAACAGTTCGGTGTACAGGGTGAACGCGAAGTCGAGATCGAATTGCCGCAGCTTGCCCTCACGGAAGGATCGCTCGAACTCCTTTGGATCGAGGCCGACCCGGAATGTGGCGATTTTCCGCGACAGCTCCTCTGAACCGATCGGGATCGTCTTCCAGTCGAAATCGTTCCTTGTCAGCGCAAACACGAAAGTCTGCTGTTCGCCCGGCAGCCAGAACACCATTGCCTCGGTGGGCGACAGCAGAGCCTGAATCTCCGAGAGCTTGGCCGGCTTCGGGGTCACCAGCGTGGTGTATTCCGGAAACTCCTTCGCGAGTTTCGCGTTGACGTCGGCGAGCCGGCTTTCAAGTTCGCGACTGCGCTGGCGCAGCCGTTCAATTGCCGCGCGATTTTCGGGCGAATCCGGCTTGGCCAGAAAGTCGAGCAGCTTGGCGTCCACGTAGCGCCAGGCGGCGCTGAGATCCTGGCTCTCCCGGGCCAGCGTCTGCAGCGGACCGCTTCCGGAGGCAAAGCGGGCCGCCATCTGCTGCACGGCCGATGCCGCCGAGGAGTGGTTGGCCCATTGCGCAGCCTCGAATGCGTCCTTGCCGAGGGTCGGAGGCGGGTTGGGCGATTTGCGTGTCGCAGCCGCGAGATTTGCAACGTGGGTCTCGAAATAGCCGGCGCGCTTTTCGATCAGCCCGGCGGCCTCACTCGATCGCAAGGTGCCGCGCGTATCGGCGTCGGCATGGGCGAGAATGACAGCGGTCGCTCTGCGCGAGTAGGAGAGGGCCTCTTCGGTGTCACCTCGTCCGGCGTTCAGAAGCGCAAGATCGTTGAGAACGCGCGCAACCTCGGGATGGTTGGCGCCGCGCGTATTTTCATTGATGTCGAGTGCACGCCTGTAGACCGCCTCGGCCTCGTTGATGCGGTCCTGGCGCTCGAAAAGATGACCCTGGTTGATCAGGACACTGGCAAGGTACCGGTGATTGGGACCGAATGTCTCGGTGTAGATGTCGAGCGCACGGCTGAACTGCGCCGCCGCATCGGCGTAACGACCGCGGCCGGTGTAGGCCACACCGAGCTTGCGCAGCACCTTGGCAGTGTCCGGGTTATCCGGGCCCTTGGTTTTTTCGACAATGGCGAGGGCGCGCCTGGCAAACGTCTCGACGTCGCTGAAACGCCCCTGGACCTCGTAGAGTTGGGCGAGATTGTTGAGTTCGGTTGCCACCAGAAAGCTCGATGCGCCGAAAACTTTCTCGCGGATCTCAAGGGCGCGCTTGTAGAGCGCCTCCGCTTCATCGAGCCGTTGTTCGCCCGCGTAGACGGTGCCCAGATTCTGCAGGACGGTGGCGAGTTCCGGATGGTTCGGGTTGATGTCCTCCCATACCCCGATGACGCGGCGATAGAGCTGCTCGGCCTCGGCATAACGGCCGATGCGTTCGTAGAGGTGCGCCAGGTTGTTGAGATTATAGGCGACCTCCGGGTGGTTCGGGCCATGCACGGTTTCGTTGATCTTGAGCGCCTGCTCAAGCGCGGCCTCCGCCTCGCGAAAACGGCCCTGGTCCTCGTAGATCTTGGTCAGGTTGTTGAGGGTAACGGCTGCCTGGGCACTGTCGCCATGGCCGGCCTGTCGGGCGCTGTCGAGCGCGGCGTTGAACTGGAGTTCGGCCTCGTGATAGCGCGACTGGCTCATATAGACGGTGCCAAGGCGCGTGATGATCTCGATGAGAGCCGGATCGCCCGGGGGGAGCCGGTCCAACATGACCTTTAGCGTCTGTTTGTAGATCGTCTCGGCATCTTCATAGCGGGTCAGTCGGAAATAGGCGTCGGCAAGATTGTTCCTGGCTTGCAGCAGACGCGGATCGTTTTCCGGAATGTTCTTCTGCAGCGTGTCAACTACCTGCCGGAACATTCCAAGCGCTTCGGCGTATTGACCGAGCTTGTAATGAGCGCGGGCCAGATCGTTCAGCGCGGAGATGTAGGTAATGTTGTTTGTGCCGCGGCGTTTCGCCCAGGCTTCCGTCTTCTGCGCTTCCGCGAGCGCGTCGCCGTATTTGCCCGCCTTGTACAGGTCCTGAAAACGTCTGTGTGCGGCCTGGAAATCCGATTGCTGCGCTGCCGCCGGTGCGAGCACCAGACCGATCGCGCCAGCGAGCCACAAGGTCATGAACAGACGGGCCGTCTGCATCATCATCTCCTCATTTTATATCATACCCAGGTTCACCGCTGCGCGAAACGGCGGGCTAGAGAGTGTGGTGACCCGACAACCTCGCGGCTGCGGTCGCTGCTCGCGCCGCGCGGCGGGTCGGAGTCGCGTTATAA
>CAZUDR010000330.1:3903-4449 GCA_964618715.1 uncultured Undibacter sp.
AATTTGCCAGAGTTCAACTCTCCGATGTATGCCATCCCGCTAGTCGTATCGCGAACTGTCGACGCTGAGGTTTTGAGAGAGGATCTGTCGTTTCAGGTATCAATGTCTGGTGAACCCATCGATAGGTCTTGGCCAGATCCGGAAAGGTTCACGAAAACAATTTTGGACGAGTGAACCTCTCCACATCGTCCGTAACGTATTCCTTTATTTGCAAAGACTTATGGCTGGCTGGGGGACTAGGATTCGAACCTAGATTCTCGGAGTCAGAGTCCGATGTTCTACCATTGAACTATCCCCCAGCAGGGGCGCCGGAAGACCGGCCAGCAAGGCCGAGCGCGCCCCTGACATGGGGCAATCAGGCCGATTTGACAAGTCCCGGGCGGCTAGCCGGCGGCGGGGCGCCGCGGCAGCACGGCCACCGTGGCGATCGCCGCCAGGGCGCAGGCCGTCACACCGAGGAACACCAGCTGCGGCGCGCCGTGGTCCATGATGGCGCCGAAGATCAGCGGCGAGACGATGCCGCCGATGTTGAAGCCGGTGGTGACG
>CAZUDR010000331.1:0-4438 GCA_964618715.1 uncultured Undibacter sp.
GCCCCGGAGCCGTGTCCCGGCGGCCCTCAGGATGAGTGAGCGAGACCGGGCCCCTTACATTTTTGGCAGCTGCGTCACCGCCACGCGTACGCTACCGGCCGCCTCGGCGATGATGCGCAGCGTGTGGGCGTCGAAGGCAATGCCGCCGAGGCGCAGGTCGTTGATCGCGGCATCGACGCGGGTGCCCGGTGCGGGATCGCGGAAATCGGCGAGCACGGCGGCGATCTTCGTGCGCGCATCGGCGGCAAAGGGCTTGAGATCGACTACCGCGTTATCGGCCAGCGCCTGCCGCAGATAGGGCATGGCGGCGCGGGCGGCGGCGTTGATCAGGCCATAGGCTGCCTGCGAATTGACCGCCAGTGAGACCTCGGTGAGGCGCAGGATCTGGCTCTCCTGGTCGAGCGTCGGCTTGCCCCAGATGTGCACGGTGGCGTTGGCGCCGAAGCCGAACCAGCTCTTCTTCTCGCGCGCCTTCACCCTGAGCGAGATCAGCAGGCGGTCACCGGCGGCGGAGACATGCACGCCCTGCACGGTGACCTCGGCCGGGCCGCTGCCGTCCTCCGGATAGGTGCGGCCCTTGAGCTGCGCCTCAAGCAGCTTGTTCAGCGTGGTGAACGGTACGTCGATCGGCACGCCGACGGCGAGCTTGCCGTTGTCCATCGGCGGCACCAGTTCGAGCGTTGCAGGGAACGGGCACTCCGGCTTGGTCTGCTTGTCGGTGATGCGCGTCTCCGCCTGCACGCCGATGGTCAGCGTGACATTCTGCGCATCGATCTGCGGCTGCGCGGCGGCGGCGCGCACGGGCCGCATCTCCAACCAGAGCTTGGGCAGGCCGGTTTCGTCACCGCCGAGCGGGATCGAGCGGCACATTTTGGCCCACTGCGCGCGCGCCGCCTGTTCGATGAAGGGATCGTTGCGCAGCTGCTGGTCGAGCTTGCCGACCTGCTCGTTGACCATCTGCTCGATCAGGCCGCGCGCCTCGGTCGTCATGTTGATGCGCAGGCCGGCCATCGACACCTTGCTGTCGCCGAGCGACAGTTGCGCCGACATGTTTGGCTGCAGGCGCCAGTTGGAGGTGAGCGCAGGCCGTGCATTAACCGCAACCGTGCCGCGCACATCGGCACGCTGGTCGAGCGTCTGGCTGGTGAGGCCACCAATCTCCTTGCCGATGGTGTTGCCGGCGTCCTGACCCAGCGCACCGGCGATGATTCCGCTGATCTGGTCGGTCAACTGGCCGGTCAGTTTGCCGGTCTGCTCCGCCAGCTGGCCGGTAATGCGCAGGGTGCTGTTGAGCGAAGTGCCAACCGAAATCTCGTTTGGCCGGCCGGTGACTGCCATCGGCCCGCGCTCGACGGTGATGCCAATGTCGGCCTGGGCCAGCAGCTGAGTGACCGGATCTTCGTTCTCGCCGACAAGCTTGCGCGGCGCGGCGGCTTCGAGACTGTTGCGGATGGCGGTGAGCGCGATCGCCGCCGGGGCGATCACGTAGGATGCGCGCGTCAGCCGTGGAAGCGGCGGCGGCGGCGGAACGTCGGCCAGCACGGATTCGTCAAAATCGGTCGTGGGCAGGAAGCGGTCGAGCAGCCAGTTGGTGGCCGCGAAGGCGACGATGACCACCAAGGCGCCGCCGATCGCCAGCCGGAAGGAGCGCGAGCGTCCGAACAGCCGGATCGGCGCCGTTAGAACATAGATAAGTCTATTCAGCATGGTACGCAGGCAACCCTGCATCGATTCGCCGGTAGCGGAACCATAAAGCGGCAGCGGGGGCGGCGCCAGCCGGGAACCCGGCTGCCCCGGAACCGCAAATGATGCCGTGTTGACGCAGCCGTCGGCAACTGCTCGTTCAATCTGACCGGGCCGGGGCACGAAAGGCGCAATTTGTCATGGCACAGCCGTTCGTGGAGCCATGCAGCCGCGGCCTCATCGAGGCCCAACCGTGTCCGCGCGAGCTCGGACGCGAAATTTCGGCGCCGCGCCGACGGATGGTACTCGCCGCCTGCGTCCTGGCCTCGTCGATGGCCTTCATCGACGGCTCCGCGCTCACCGTCGCACTTCCCCGACTGCGCGCGTTTTTCGACGCGGAACTGTCGGAGGTGCAGTGGGTGCTCAACAGCTACGTGCTGGCGCTGGCGGCCTTCACCCTGATTGGCGGGGCGCTTGCCGACACCTATGGCAAGGCGCGCATGTTGAATTTCGGGTGCCTCGGCTTCGGTGTCGCGTCGATAGCCTGCATTGTCGCCCCGTCGATCGAGTGGCTGATCGTGGCGCGCCTGATCCAGGGTATTGCGGCTGCGATCCTGACGCCTTCGAGCCTGGCGCTGATCGGCGCGACCTATCCGAAGGAGGAGCGCAGCCGTGCCATCGGCGTGTGGGCGGCGGCGTCGGCGCTGACGACCGCCGGCGGGCCGGTGCTGGGTGGATGGCTGACGCAGTCTTTGGGTTGGCAGTGGGTTTTCGCAATCAACCCGCCGCTGGCGGTGGCTGCGGTCGTCTTGCTGCTCAGATTTGCGCCGGCCGATCAGAACGAGCCCCGCCGTTTCGACCTGCCCGGCGCGGCCATCCTTGCCTGCGCGCTGGCAGTGCTCGCCTGGGCCCTCAGCCAGATTGGTCCGCATGGCGAGGCGGAGACCAATGCCGGTCTGGTCGTCGCGGGCATCGCATTGTGTCTGGTCGCCATCGGCGGCTACGTGCTGTGGGAGCGCGTGAGCGATCATCCGATGACGCCGCCACGTGTTGCCGGCAACCGCGGTTTCGTCGGGCTCAATATCGCGACAGCGCTGCTTTACGGCGGGCTGTCGATCATGTTCTTCCTGGTGTCGTTCGATCTCATCGACCGGCGCGGCCTTACACCCGCCGATGCAGGTCTGGCCTTCCTCCCGTTTACCCTTGGTGTCGGACTGCTGTCGCGCATGTTCGGCGCGATGGCTGACAGAGCAGGCGCGCGCGCCATGCTGGTCGCCGGATCCCTCGGTGCCGGCGTGGCTGAAGCGTGGCTTGCGCTTGGCAAGACCGCATCGGTCTGGACCGGGGTGATTGCACCGATGGCGTTGCTCGGGATTTCCTATGCGGTTCTGGTGGCGCCCCTCACCGCATCAGTGATGTCGAGTCTGCCCGATTCCGACGAGGGCCTCGCCTCCGGAATCAACAACGCGGTAAGCCGGGTTGCACAGATGGCCGGCGTCGCGCTCGCCGCCGGCGTGGCGTCATACTCGTTCGGCTACCAGGCGGGCCTGCTGGTTGCGGCGGTGCTGTCGCTGATGGGTGCCTTTTACGTTGCGGCGAGGGTGCCGTCGTCCGCATTGGCCGCGAGGGCGACGTAATCGGTTGTGCCGCGCTCAGTCCTTCGGTGCGCCCATGCGGTACAGCTTCAGCGCGGTGCAGACGGTGTCGCTTGCCGGCGTGGGAATGCCGAACTCGCGGCCCAGCGCGCGCACCTTGCCGGAGAGCCAGTCGAGCTCGAGCCGGTTGCCGCGCTCGAGGTCGTGCGCCATCGAGGCCTTCATGCCCGCCTCGACCTTGTTCATGAGGAAGTCCATGCGCTTCTCGAGGTAGGCGGGATCGAGCGCCACGCCCCGGGCCTTGCCGACCGCAAGGGCTTCTTCCATCAATGCGCGGAAGAATCCGCGCAACTCGGGATCCGCGCGGATCGGTCCGATCGGCGAACGCAGGGCCGCGGTGCTGCCCGACATCGCCGTGAGGAAAATGAACTTCTCCCACAGTTCGCGTTCGATGTCGGCCGACAATCCGACGTCGAGCTTGGCGGCCTGGGCGGAGTCGACGAAGGCTTGCAGCGTGGCATCCGCCTTCTTGTCGGCACGGCCGAAGCGCATCGTGGCGAAGTTGCTGGTATGGCGGATGACGCCAGGCGCGGCGATGGTGGTTGCGATATAGGCCGCACCGCCGATGGTCCGGTCGGCCCCGATGATCGGCGCGATGCGCTCGACGCTGTCGATACCGTTCTGCAAAGTGATCAGCCGGGTATCGGGCCCGATCAGCGGACGCGCCTGCTCGGCAGCCTGTTCGGTATCCCACAACTTGACCGCGAACAGCACGATGTCGACCGGGCCGGCCTGTTTGGGATCGTCGGTGACATTGGCTTTGTCGAGATGCAGGTCGCCGTGCACGCTTTCGATCCTGAGGCCGTTCCTGGCGATGGCATCGCGGTGGGCGCCGCGGGCGATGAACCAGACCTCGTGGCCGGCCGCCGCCATGCGTCCGCCGAAATAACCGCCGACCGCACCTGCGGCCATGGCTGCAATCCGCATGACTGCCTCCTCGTCTGTCGCGGAGTGTCAGCGGTATAGCGCATGCCGACGCTGCGCGCGAACCGGCAAAAATTTGCCCGGCGCTGGCCGGGCAAAGTCCGGGAGGTACGGGGAGAAATCAGTAAATGCCGTTCGACCGCATCAGGTTCCAGCTGGTGCGGGCACGGTTCATG
>CAZUDR010000332.1:0-4423 GCA_964618715.1 uncultured Undibacter sp.
GCTGCCGACCCGCTGCACGCTCAGGACAATCAGAACACGGACCGGGTCGTGGCCACGGTCAACGGCACCGAGATTCACGAGTGCGATCTCGCCATCGCGGTGGCCGTGGCGGGCCAGATTCCGCCGATGTCGCCAGCAGCCAAAAAGGACTATCTGGTCCAGTTCATGACCGACCTCATCCTCGTAGCGAAAGCAGCCGAGGACAAGAACATCGCTGAAACCAATGAATTCAAGAACAGGCTCGCTTTCGAGCGCCGCAAGCTGCTGATGACCGACTTGCTGCAATCGGTGGGCAAGGAAGCCTTGACCGATGACGCAATGCGCCAGGTCTACGACGACGCGGTCAAGCAAATGGGTGACGAGCAGGAGGTGCACGCCAGGCACATTCTGATCCGCGCCGCGCCGGACGACGAAAAGGCAAGTGACGCTGCCAAGGAGAAAATTGAAGCGGTGATCGGCCGTCTGAAGAAAGGCGAAGACTTCGCGGAGATCGCCAAGGAGCTGACCGAGGATCCCTCGGGCAAGGCAAACGGCGGGGATCTCGGTTACTTCGGCAAGGAACAGATGGTGCCGGAATTTGCCGAGGTAGCGTTCAAGCTGGACAAGGGTCAGATTTCCGATCCGATCAAGACCCAGTTCGGCTGGCACGTGATCAAGGTCGAGGACAAGCGCGACAAGAAACCGCCGAGCTTTGAGGACGTGAAGCCGCAGATCGAGCAGTTCGTCGTCCGCAAGGCGCAGGCCGAGATGGTGCAGAAGCTGCGATCCGAGGCGAAGGTCGAGAAATTCTACAAGACCGAGGACGCGGAGAAGAAGGACGCCGAAGCACCGGAGAAGACGGACGCTCCGGAGAAGAAGTAGCGTTTCACTTCCGGCATCTTCATTCGCTCAGAGTCATGCCCGGCCTTGTGCCGGGCATCTCGCTTGGGTAGGCACTTTCGTGCCCGCCAGTCGGGATCGCCGGGATGAACCCGGCGATGACAGGTCACCGGATGCCGCGCCGATGAGCACCTCCATCTCCCCCCTCGCCCCCGGGCATGTGCCGGATATGCCGCCGGTCGCCGGCGTGCGTCTGGCCACCGCCGCCGCGGGCATCCGCTACGCCGGACGTACAGACGTTCTGCTGGCCCTGTTTGCGCCCGGCACCACCGCAGCCGGCGTGTTCACCCGTTCGAAATGTCCGTCGGCGCCGGTGGAGTGGTGCAAGGCCCATCTCAGGCCCGGCAAGGCGCGCGCGCTTGTGGTCAATTCCGGCAATGCCAACGCCTTCACCGGCAAGACCGGGCGCGAAGCCTGCAAGTTCACGGCACAGATCACCGCCCGGGCGGCAGGCATCAGGGCGGCCGAGGTGTTTCTGGCCTCGACCGGTGTGATCGGCGAGCCGCTCAGGGCAGAAGCCTTCAATGGCGTCATGGACAGCCTGGTGGCTGACGCCAGGCCGGACGAGTTTCTTGCTGCCGCCAAAGCGATCATGACGACCGACACCTTCCCCAAAGTCGCCACCGCAACGGTGAAGGTCGGCGGGACGGCCGTAACCATCAATGGCATCGCCAAGGGCGCCGGCATGATCGCGCCGGACATGGCCACCATGCTCGCGTTCGTCTTCACCGACGCGGCCATATCCGCGCCGGCGCTGCAGGCGCTCGTCAGGCAGGGCGCTGTCGACACGTTCAACGCCGTCACCATTGACGGCGACACCTCCACCTCGGACACGCTCATGATCTTCGCCACCGGTCAGGCCGGCGGTCCGCGCATCGGCCGCGCCGTCGACCCGCGGCTCAGGGGCTTCAGGAAGGCGCTGCAAGACGTGCTGGCCAACCTGTCCGAGCAGATCGCGCGCGACGGCGAGGGCGCGCGCAAGCTGGTCGAGATCGTGGTCGAAGGCGCGGTGTCGAAAGTCTCGGCACGGCGCATTGCCATGTCGATCGCCAATTCGCCGCTGGTGAAAACGGCGATCGCCGGCGAGGACGCCAACTGGGGCCGCGTGGTCATGGCCGTCGGCAAGGCCGGCGAGCCGGCGGACCGCGACAGGCTGTCGATCTGGTTCGGCGGCATCCGTGTCGCCTACAGGGGCGCGCGTGATCCGGATTACGACGAGGCAGAAGTCAGCCAGATGATGAAGCGGCCGGAAATCAGCCTGAAGGTTGCGCTTGGTCTGGGAAAGGGCCGCGACCGGGTGCTCACCTGCGACCTGACCAAGGAATATATCGCCATCAACGGCGACTACCGGTCTTAATCACCTGTTAACTGCCGCCCCGGCCAGGCCCCGACTATTAGGTTAGTTGAAAGACCTCTTAACCAAACGTCACCTAGTATCGTTGAGACGTAGATTGTGAGCAAACTCGTTCTCGTTGCCGCCTGCGCGTTCGTCGATGCCGACAACCGCGTGCTGCTCGCACAACGGCCCGAAGGCAAACCGATGGCGGGCCTGTGGGAGTTTCCCGGCGGCAAGGTCGAAACGGGTGAACGACCGGAACAGACCCTGATCCGGGAACTGAAGGAGGAACTGGGCATCACCGTCAACGAGGCCTGTCTCGCGCCGCTGACATTTGCGAGCCATGCCTATGCGGACTTTCACCTTCTCATGCCGCTTTATATCTGCCGCAAATGGGAAGGGACGGTCACGGCGACGGAAGGACAACAGCTCGCCTGGGTGAGGCCGAACCGGCTGCGCGACTACGACATGCCGCCTGCCGACATTCCGCTGATCCCGCATTTGCAGGCGCTGCTGATGTGATCCCAGGCCGAACAACGAATGCGAGCAGGAGCGCGACCAACCATGCCGATGCGCCGTCTCGTTGCCAGGAAACTGCTCCGCCGTCTTCTGCGCGCGCAGGGCGGCGCCACCGCCATCGAATACGCGTTGATCGCGTCCGGCATCAGCATCGCCATTGTCGCGACGGTCACGGGGCTTGGCTCAACGCTCAAGACCACGTTCTACGACAAGCTGGCTTCGCTGCTTTAGGCGCGCTCAACGTTCCGGCTTAACGCCCGTCGGGATTTCTCTCGCACCGAGCGCATCGGCGAGCCGGTGCGCGGCCGAGCCGGGCCTGAGCGGTTTCTGCTGGCTCTCGTGCGGCACCCAACCCGACAACCAGACGATCTCGAACGTGGCGCGCAGCCGGCCGTCCGGATCGGCGAATCGCCCGGCATAGATTTCGCCGACGCGCTGCAAGGTGGCGCGCCTGAGCGGAGCACGGCGGCGCTCGCTCAGCACATTGGTCGCGCCCATCCGGCGAAGGTCGCGCATCAGGGCAAATACGGAATCGTAGCGCACGGTGAGCCGGTCGGAATCGACCACCGGCAGCGCGAAACCCGCGCGCTGCAGCAGGCCGCCCAGATCGCGCATGTCGGCGAAGGGTGCCACGCGCGGCGAGATACCGCCCTCGACCTCGCTTTCGGCAACGGCAAAGGCCTTGCGCAGTTCGGTCAGTGACTCGCCACCGACCAGGGCGGCCATCAGCAGTCCGTCGGGCCTGAGCGCGCGACGGATCTGGATCAGCGTGCCGGGCAGATCGTTGACGAACTGCAGCGCCAGCGCCGACGTCACCAGATCGAGCGATCCGTCGGCAAAAGGCAACGCTTCCTCATCAGCAACGATGCGGAGGACACTGCGGTCCCCTGACGTTGCCAGTGGACCGGCGGCAACGAGCATGCCGGTCTTGCCGCTTGCCGCCAGCGTCCGGAGCAATGCATCACCCGGCGTGCCGAGGTCGAGGACGCGATCGAAGTGGCGCAGCACCGTCGACAGCCGGTCGGCAAACTCTTCGGTAACCCGGTCGAGGAGGAAAGTTTCCGGACCCAGCATGCGAGCCCGGTGCTGGCGCTGGCGAAGAAGCGCACGGTCGAAGATCGTCGGGTGTGCCACCATACCCCCACCCTGTCACAACTCGCGCCGGCCGGTCATCACGCCAATCCATGGATGTTGGCTCCCTCGCCCAGGCCCTGGTCGCGGCGGCTTGTTGTGGACCTTCCCCCGCGCCGCTACCCTGAAAGGGTGATCAGGACAGGAAACGCTCCGGGATTGCCGGTTGTTGCGGCGGCCGCCGCTGCATTGCGCGGTGCCTTACGGTTGGCACTCGACGTGGCGTTGCCGTCCCTGTGCCCGGCCTGCCGCGAACCGCTGGGCGACGGCGCAGGCCTGTGCGCGTCCTGCTGGTCGAAGCTGTCGCTGATCGAGCCGCCCTATTGCGCGCGGCTCGGCATCCCTTTCGCCTACGATCCCGGACCCGGCCTGCTGTCGATGGAGGCGATTGCCGATCCGCCGGCCTATGACAGGGCGCGTGCAGCGGTACGTTATGACGACATCGCCCGCGCCCTGGTGCATGCCTTCAAATACGGCGACCGGCTTGACCTCGCGCCATTGATGGGGCGCTGGATGGCGCGCTCCGGGCGCGAACTGCTGACCGATGCCGATGCCCTC
>CAZUDR010000333.1:0-4418 GCA_964618715.1 uncultured Undibacter sp.
CTCGACATTCACCTTCAGACTGCCGGCTCTGCGCGAGCGCACCGAGGATATTCCCGATCTGATCGGCCACTTTTTCGCCCAGGCACAACGCGAGGGGTTGCCGCCGAAGCAGATCGACAGCGTCGCGCTCGATCGGCTCAAACGGCATCGCTGGCCGGGTAACGTCCGCGAGCTGGAAAATCTTGCCCGCCGCCTGGCCGCGCTCTACCCGCAGGAAATCATCACCGGCGCGGTGGTTGAATCCGAACTCGCGCAACCGGTGCTGCCGACGATCGGCGAGGAGCCGCGCGCCGAAGAAAGCCTCAGCGGAGCCGTCGAGCGGCATCTCGCCGCGTATTTCGCGGGGTTTGACAACGGACTGCCGCCGGCCGGGCTTTATCACCGCATCCTGCGCGAGATCGAGCACCCCTTGCTGACGGCTGCGCTCACCGCCACCCGCGGCAACCAGATCCGGGCCGCCGATCTGCTCGGCGTCAACCGCAATACCCTGCGCAAGAAAATCCGCGACCTGGATATCCAGGTGTATCGAGGCCAGTAGGCGCGACCCTCCTGCGGCGGCACCGGCATCGCGGCCCTCCCGCAGGCCGGTACGCGGACGCCCTCCCATGATTGCGACTGGTGCGCTCCGGGCTGCCGGTGCCGCGGATTCGTCGCAATTCGGCAACATTGTTGTATAAAGGCATCAATCCTGACGGAGGCCTGCAATCCTCCGCCCGTGCCACGTCATAGGGGCCCCATTCGCCCCCAACCTCATGACTGGCTGCCCCGGAGCTGCGAGGGGTTGCCCAAAATCATGACCGGGATTCATGAGCGTCGACCAGGCTGCCATCGCCGAAACCGCGCTTGCCGCTTCTCCCGCAAAGCGGGGAGGGACCCGGCTGCTCGGCACCGTGACGGTGTCTCTCGCACTGCTGTCGGCCCTGATCACATTCATCGTCCTGGCCGACCTCACTCCGGTAGCGCCAACGCATTACGTGGTCGTCTCGCTGCTGCTCGCGAATGCTGTCGCAGTGATCCTGCTGCTCGCCATCATCGTGCGCGAGGTGTGGCAGGTGGTGCAGGCGCGGCGCAGCGGGCGCGCGGGCGCCAAGTTGCACGTGCGCATCGTCGGCCTGTTTTCGATCATCGCGGCGGCGCCCGCGATTCTGGTGGCCATCGTCGCCAGCGTCACACTCGACCGCGGCCTTGACCGGCTGTTCTCG
Source organism: uncultured Undibacter sp. (assembly GCA_964618715.1). Taxonomy (GTDB): domain Bacteria; phylum Pseudomonadota; class Alphaproteobacteria; order Rhizobiales; family Xanthobacteraceae; genus Pseudolabrys. The sequence goes on from CAZUDR010000333.1 coordinate 1,203, forward strand.
ACCCGAACCCGGGCAGCCATTGAAAACTCGCTGATCGTGGCCGAAGCCTATCTGCGTGATCACGCGCAGATCGTGCGCTCGGACATCATGGTGATGGCCATCGACCTCGCCCGGGCGGAGCCCGTGTTCGAGAACGATACGCAAAAGCTGCGCCAGTTCCTCACCTTCCAGGCGTCGGTACGCGGCCTGGCCGCGGCCATCATCCTGGACAAGAATCTCACCGTGATCGCGCGCGCCGATCTCAAGACCAACCAGACCTTTGCGATTCCGCCACGGGACGCATTGCCGCGTATCACCACCAAGGAACCGCAAATCGTTCTGCTGCCGGACACCAACTATGTGGCGGCAATCGTCAAGCTGCAGAAATATGACGACTACTATCTGTACGTGACCCGCCTGCTCGACCCGCGCGTGGTGCCGCAAATACGGGCGACACGGGCAAGCGTGAGCGAATATGCCGCGATCGAACAGCGCCGTATCGGCATACAAGTCGCGTTTGCCCTCATGTACACGGTGATTGCGCTCATCGTGCTGTTGTCGGCGGTGTGGATCGGCCTGAATTTCGCCAACCGGCTGGTCGCCCCGATCCGGCGACTGATTGGCGCCGCCAACCTCGTCTCCACCGGCAATCTTTTCGTGCGCGTACCGGTGCGCCAGTCGGAAGGCGACCTGGCCAGTCTCGGCGAAACGTTCAACCGCATGACACACGAATTGCGCACCCAGCGCGACGACATCATGCGTGCGCGCGACGTCATAGACAGCCGCCGCCGGTTTACCGAGGCGGTGCTGGCCGGGGCCAGCGCCGGCGTGGTCGGCGTCGACGGTCATGGCTGCATCAGCATTCTCAATCGCTCGGCAGAAAAGCTGGTTGGGCGCAACGAGGCAGACGTGCTCGGTCATCCGCTGAACGAGGTGTTTCCGGAACTCAACGACATCATGGCGGCCGCGCGCGCAGGCAGCCGGAGCCAGGACCAGGTGACGATCACGCGGAACGGCCGCGAGCGTAACCTGTCGGTGCGGGTGACCAGCGAACAGTCCGCCGACTCCGACCGGGGCTACGTGATCACGCTCGACGACATCACCGACCTGGTCGCCGCACAGCGAACCTCGGCCTGGGCCGACGTCGCCCGCCGTATCGCCCACGAGATCAAGAACCCGCTGACCCCCATTCAACTGTCGGCCGAGCGGCTTCGGCGCAAATACGGCAAGGTGATCGCCAGCGACGACCGCGCCGTTTTCGACCAGTGCACCGAGACGATCGTGCGCCAGGTCGACGACATCAAGGGCATGGTGGACGAATTCTCCCGTTTCGCGCGCATGCCCAAGCCGGTCATGACGTCGGAGGACGTTGCCGACACCGTGCGGCAGGCCGTCTTCCTGATGCGGGTCGGCCATTCGGATATCGATATCGATGTCGAGATCGCCGAGGAGCCGATGCCGGCGCAGTTCGACCGGCGGCTGATTTCGCAGGCGCTGACCAACATCATCAAGAACGCAACCGAAGCGATCGGCGCAGTGCCGCCGGAGGACCTGACCAAGGGGACGATCCGCGTGTTCGCCGCGCGCGAGGGCGACGACATCGTCATCGATGTCGTCGACAACGGAATCGGCCTGCCGAAGGAAAAACGCAGTCAGCTTCTCGAGCCCTACGTCACCACACGCGAGAAGGGAACCGGCCTTGGCCTTGCCATTGTCGGGCGCATCATCGAGGAGCACGGCGGCGTGATCGAATTGCACGATGCCGCCGGCAGGATTCCCGGACAACGTGGCGCCTGGGTCCGCATCCGGTTCGGCGCCGCCGGCAAGGCGGAGACGTCAGCCGGGGAAATGAAAGAGACCGCAAACGAGTGAACGCATGAGTGCCGCTGAAATACTGATTGTCGACGATGAAGCCGATATCCGGGAGTTGGTTGCCGGCATTCTGGATGACGAAGGCTATGTCGCCCGGACGGCGCGCAACAGCGACGAGGCGCTGTCTGCGATCGTCTCGCGGCGGCCGAACCTGCTGTTTCTCGACATCTGGCTGCAGGGGAGCAAGCTGGACGGACTGCAGCTGCTCGACGCCGTAAAGCAGGAGCATCCCGAGTTGCCGATTGTGATGATCTCCGGTCACGGCAACATCGAAACGGCGGTCGCTGCCATCAAACACGGCGCCTACGACTTCATCGAGAAGCCGTTCAAGGCCGATCGCCTGGTGCTGGTGGCCGAGCGCGCACTGGAAACCTCGCGGCTCAAGCGCGAGGTCAAGCACCTCAAGCAGATGGCGCCGGCTCCCTCGATGCTGGTTGGCCAGTCTGCGGCAATGTCGCAATTGCGCCAGACCATCGAGCGGGTGGCGCCGACCAACAGCCGCATTCTGATCGTCGGTCCTTCCGGCGCCGGCAAGGAACTGGCGGCGCGCACCATCCATCAGACCTCGGCACGCGCGAGCGGTCCTTTTATCGTCATCAACGCCGCCGCCATCACGCCCGAACGCATGGAAACGGAACTGTTTGGCGTCGATCACACCAATGGCGGAGAAGGGCGCAAGACGGGCGCGCTGGAAGAGGCGCATGGCGGCACGCTGTTCATCGACGACATTGCCGACCTGCCACGCGAGACCCAGAACAAGATCCTGCGCGTGCTGGTGGAGCAGACATTCCAGCGCGTGGGCGGCAGCACGAAGGTGGCCGTCGATGTCCGGATCGTGTCGTCAACGACGCGCAATCTGGAGACAGAAATCGCCGAGGGCAGGTTCCGCCAGGATCTCTATCACCGGCTGTCGGTGGTGCCGATCCGCGTCCCGCCGCTGTCGGAACGGCGCGAGGATATTCCCGCCCTCGTCGACTATTTCATGGAGCAGATCTCGCAGGCGACCGGGCTGCCCAAGCGGCGCATCGGCGATGACGCCATGGCCGTGCTGCAGTCACACGACTGGCCGGGCAACGTCCGCCAGCTGCGCAACAATGTCGAGCGGCTGATGATCCTGGCCGGCGGAGATCCCGAGGCCGTGGTCGATGCCGGCATGCTGCCCCCGGACGTCGGCTCGATGGTGCCGAGCATGCCCAATGGCAATGGCGGCGAGCATCTGATGGGGCTGCCCCTGCGCGAGGCCCGCGAGGTATTCGAGCGCGAGTACCTGGTCGCCCAGATCAGCCGCTTCGGCGGCAACATCTCGCGCACCGCCGAATTCGTCGGCATGGAACGCTCGGCACTCAGGTACTCGCGCTCGAATAC
>CAZUDR010000334.1:0-1714 GCA_964618715.1 uncultured Undibacter sp.
AAGAAGCCGTCATCGGTCATCACCCTGGCGGTCTCGTCGGGCCGGCACCAGTAGCCGGGCATCACCTGCGGTCCGCGTGCGCAGATCTCGCCCGTTGTGCCGATCGGCAGTTCGTTTCCGCTGTCGTCGCGGATGGATATTTCGGTGGAGGGCAGCGGAAATCCGATGGTTCCAGTCCATTCGGCAATGTCACCCCGGTTGCAGGTGAGCACCGGCGAGGTCTCCGACAGGCCGTAACCTTCGACGATCGGGCGTTCGGTTGCCTCGTACCAGGCGTCGGCAACGACCTGCTGCACCGCCATGCCGCCGCCGATCGCGCATTTGAGCATGCTCCAGTCGAGCTTGCCGAAGTCGGGGTGGTTCAGCAGCGCATTGTAGAGCGTGTTGACCGCCGGGAACGAATTGACCTTGTATCGCGACAGTTCCCGGATGAGCGCAGGAATGTCGCGCGGGTTGGGAATGAGAATGCACAGTCCGCCACCCTTCATGCCGAACAGGAAGCAGGCCGTCAGCGCGAAGATATGGTAGAGCGGCAGCGCGGTTACGATGATCAGCCGGTCGGTCGCCGGCGGTTGCGCCAGGATCGGCGCGTTCCACGCCTCGACCTGCAGCACATTGGCCACCAGATTGCGATGCAGCAGTATTGCGGCCTTGGGGGTTCCGGTTGTGCCGCCGGTATATTGCAGAAAGGCAATGTCGTCGGGCCCGACCGCGACGGGCGCAAAGTCGAGCCGGCGGCCCAGATTGAGCGCTTCGTTGAACTTGAGTGCGCCGGGCAACGAATACGCCGGCACCATCTTTTTGACGTGCCGCACGACGCCGTTGACCACGGCTCCCTTCATGCTTCCGAGCATGTCGCCCATTCTGGCAACAATGACGTGCTTCACCGATGTACGCGGGAGGGCCACCTGCAGCGTTGCGGCGAAATTTTCCAGCACCAAAATCGCTTCCGCGCCGGAATCCCTGAGCTGGAACTCGAGTTCGCGCGGCTTGTAAAGCGGATTGACGTTCACCACCGTCATGCCGGCTCGCAGCACGGCCACGATCGCCACCGCGTATTGCAGCACGTTCGGCATCATGATGGCGACGCGGGCGCCGCGCTCCAGCCCGCGGCTTTGCAGGCAGGCGGCAAGTGCGCGTGAACTCTCGTCCAGCGTGGCGTAGGTGAGGAACTTGCCCATGCAGACGCACGCCTCGCGGCCGGCGTAATTGCGAAAGCTCTCCTCGAACATCGCCACCAGCGACGCATAGCGCGTCGGATCGATGTCAGGGGGAACCCCTGGAGGATAATGACGGAGCCAGATGCGCTCCATGGCGCGTTCCTCGGTGCACCGATTCGCCGGTGGCTGGTCGAAGATCGGTCGTCCCGGTGACCGGCGCAAGACTGTCCCGGATGTCCCTGACCGGCCGGTTAACGGTCCGGGCCGCCGAAGGGAACGAGCGGATTGTCCGTCAGTGCCGCCTTGTCCGGGCGGTCCGGCGCGGCGGCGCCGAGAAAGGCAGCGAACAGTTCACGCACGGTGTGTTCCGCCAGATCGCGGGTAATGAAGACCAGCCGGGTACGGTGGTCGTCGTCCGGCCACCGCTCGAGCCGCGCGGCGGGATGAAAGATGTGCTGCACGCCGTGCACCACGACGGGAGTGCCGGGCATCTCGGACAGGTTGACGATGCCCTTCACGCGCAGCAACCGGTCGCCGTAGTTGGCGCGGAGCAG
>CAZUDR010000334.1:1724-4418 GCA_964618715.1 uncultured Undibacter sp.
CTCGTCGGCCGTCAGCACAAAGGAAGCAATGTGTTCGTCGTGGCGGTTGCGGTCGAGATGATCGTGATCGTGACCGTGGTCATGCCCGTGGCCGTGATGGTTGTGCGCGTGATCCTCCGCATAGGCCTCCTCGGCCAGCCATTTCTTCACGTCGGGGATCTTGCGTTCCGGATCGTACAGACCGCAGTTCAGCAGACGGTCGGGCGTGGCCTCACCGCCGGCTGCATCGAGGATGGGTGCCGCCGGATTAAGCGCGCGCAACCGTGCCACAACCGCATCGCGCTGCGCCACGTCGGCAAGGTCGGTCTTGGTCATCACGATGCGGTCGGCAAGCGCCGCCTGTTTCACCGCTTCGGCATGCGTGTCGAGCGTCGCGTTGCCGTTGACGGCGTCGACCACCGTCACCACGCCGTCGAGCCGGTAACGCAGCAGGAGATACGGGTGCGTCATGGCCGTGTGCAGGACCGGGGCGGGATCCGCGAGGCCGGTCGTTTCGAGCAGCACGCGGCGAAAGGTGCAGCGCCGGTTGTCGAGATCGCGCAGCAGCGTTTCCAGCGCATCGACCAGGTCGCCGCGCATGGTGCAGCACAGACAGCCCGACTGCAGCAGGACCATGTTGTCGGACACATACTCGACCAGCAGGTGATCCAGCGAGACTTCGCCGAACTCGTTGATGATGACGGCGGTCTCCGCGAGCGCGGGATCCCTGAGCAGGCGGTTGAGCAGCGTGGTCTTGCCGGCGCCGAGGAAGCCGGTCAGCACAGTCAGTGGAATGGGGGCGGGCGGCTGGCGACGGCCGGCGCCGGGACCGCGCTCGTTCATTTCTTGGCCGTGGGTTTCGACCTGGTGCGCTTCTTCTTCGGCGCAGGCTGTTCGATCGCGGATTCTTCCGCATCGGGCTTTTCCGCCGGCCCGGTGAATACGACGACAGGTGGTTCGCTCTCCACGCCCGATCCGAGCACGAATTTGCCATTGGCAGGTTTCAGGGCGGAGAGCAGGAAGCCCGGCGTACCGTCGGCACCCGCGATCACGGTTTCCTCTTCCTCGTCATTATCCTCCGAGGGCGGCTTGCGGCGATGGCCGCCACACACCTCCTCCCGGAGATTCGGCGGCTGCGCATCGATGGGCGCGAGCGCGTCGACGGTGCCCAGTGACGGCGTCAGCCAGGACAGGCCGCCGTTGTTGAAGCCGGTTTCAAACAGTTCCGCAGCCTTCTGCGCGCGGGTGGCGCCGGAATAGGCGCCGAAAATGACCGCGATCAGCCGTCGTCCGCCACGGGTGGCGGTGGCGACAACATTGTAGCCGGAGGCGCAGATGAAGCCGGTCTTCATGCCGTCGGCACCGGGATAGCGGTGGAGCAGCGAATTGTAGTTTCGCATCACGCGCTTGCCGTAGCGGATCGCATGGATGTGAAAGTAGGAATCGTATTCCGGAAATTCCTGGATCAGCGCGCGGGCGAGGATGGCCATGTCACGTGCGGATGTGATGTGGTTTTCCGCCGGCAGTCCGTTCGGGTTGATGAAGTGGCTCTGCGTCATGCCGAGCCGGCGCGCATCCGCGTTCATCAGGTCGGCAAAACCGGCCATCGAGCCGCCGACGCCTTCGGCAATCGTCACTGCCACGTCATTCGCCGACTTCACCATAAGCATCTTCAGCGCGTTGTCGACGGTGAGGCGGGTGCCGACCTTGAAGCCCATCTTGGTTGGCTGTTGCGCAGCGGCATTGCGCGACACCGTTAGCAGCGAGTTGAGCGTGAGGCGGCCCTGCCTGACTGCACGCAGCGTGGTGTATGCGGTCATCAGCTTGGTGACCGAGGCCGGGTACCAGGGATAGGTGGCGTTCTCGGCGTGCAGGACCTTGCCGGTGGAGGCTTCGACCAGCAGCTTGGCCTCGGCATTGGCCTGCGAGGCGCCGCCGAGCACGAGCAACAGCGCGGCAACGGCGGGCAACAGGGGCCGAAAACTGAAACGAAATCTCACAATTCGCGGTCCGGTCGTTGGAGCGGGCCCTGGAAACGGTTGGGTTTCGTGGACGGCAGCCTTAAGCTAACGAAGCCTGGCGGCGGAGGCAAAGGGCGACCGCGCCCCCCGTTTGAATTATGGTAATTGATGATAATCGAGCCGTAATGCGACCAAAGTTCGGCAGAGGAGATGACCGATGACCGCCTGCATCGTCGGCTGGGCCCACACCCCCTTCGGAAAGCTCAGCGAAGACAGCGTGGAGAGCCTGATCGTGCGGGTGGCCGGGGAGGCGCTGGCGGACGCCGGGATCGGGCCCGAGGACGTCGACGAAATCGTTCTTGGCCATTTCAACGCAGGCTTTTCGGCGCAGGACTTCACCGCTTCCCTCGTGCTGCAGGCGTCGCCCGGGTTGCGCTTCAAGCGGGCCACGCGGGTGGAGAACGCATGTGCCACCGGTTCGGCCGCCGTGCAGACGGGGCTGAAGGCGATTGCCGCACGCTCGGCGCGGATCGTCCTCGTCGTCGGCGTCGAACAGATGACGACGACGCCTGCGCCGGAAATCGGCACGAATCTGCTGAAGGCATCCTATGTCCGCGAGGAGGCGGATATCGACGGCGGCTTCGCGGGCATTTTCGGCAAGATCGCCGGGCTTTATTTCCAGAAATACGGAGACCAGTCCGACGCGCTTGCGATGATCGCCGCCAAGAACCACAGGAACGGCGTCGGCAACCCC
>CAZUDR010000335.1:0-4405 GCA_964618715.1 uncultured Undibacter sp.
CGGCGTCAAGGTCGAGATTCTCGGCTTCACCACACGAGCGTGGAAGGGCGGCCAGTCGCGTGAGCACTGGCTCACCGCCGGCAAGCCGGGCAATCCGGGTCGCCTCAACGACCTGCGCCACATCATCTACAAGTCGGCGGATGCACCGTGGCGGCGCGCCCGCAAGAATCTCGGCCTGATGATGCGCGAGGGCCTGCTCAAGGAAAACATCGACGGCGAGGCGCTCGACTGGGCGCACAAGCGGCTGCTGGGCCGTTCCGAACAGCGCAAGATCCTGATGATGATTTCTGACGGCGCGCCGGTTGACGACTCCACCCTGTCGGTCAACCCGGGCAACTATCTCGAACGGCATCTGCGCTGGGTCATCGAGGAGATCGAGACCCGCTCACCCGTCGAGCTGATCGCCATCGGAATCGGTCACGACGTCACTCGCTACTACCGCCGTGCCGTCACCATCGTGGATGCCGAAGAGCTTGGCGGTGCCATGACCGAAAAGCTGGCCGAGCTGTTCGAGGAGCACGCCGCGTTCGAAATGCCGGCGCCGCGCATGCGGAGGCGCGTGGCTTGAGGCGGAACCGCCGCCGCTCGCTCGCGGCCGGCACGCTCATTGCCGCGCTGCTGCTTGTGGCCGGCTCGCTGGTGATCGCCCGGACCCTGCGCTATCCCGACAAGCCGACGCAAATATCGATTTTCGCTTCACCGATCCGGTCGTTCGACAATCGTGACCGGACACTGACGCGCTTCGGCGAGCTTGAGTTCCGCGGCGGCCTGGAGCTGGCCTCGAAGTCCCCTTTCTTTGGCGGCCTCTCTGCCATTCATCTCGATGCGCAAGGCAGCCGCCTGATCGGCGTGACCGACAAGGGCGCCTGGCTCAGCGCGCGCATTGCCTACCGCTCCGGCCGCCCCGCCGGTATCGTGGATGCCGAGATGGCGCCGATCCTCGGGCCGGGCGGCAGGCCGCTCGCCGCGCAAGGATGGTACGACTCCGAAGCGCTGACCGAGCGCGACGGCAAGTTCTACGTCGGTATCGAACGCGTCGAACAGATCGTCCGCTTCGATCTCGCCCGCGACGGGCCGACGGCGCACGGCGAGCCCATCGCCGTTCCGTCCGATTTCAGGACTTTCGTCAGGAACAAGGGCATCGAATGCCTGGCGGCGCCGCCGAAAGGCGCACCGCACGCCGGCGCATTGATCGCGATCACCGAAGGCAGCCTCGACGCTGCGGGCAACATCCGCGCCTTTGTCCTGAAGGACGGCCGCACCGTGCGCTTTGCGATCCGGCGCAGCGGCGAATTCGATGTCACCGACTGTGCAGTCCTGCCGCCGGCAGACCTGTTGCTGCTCGAGCGGAGCTATTCGCTCATCACAAATCTTGGCATGCGCATCCGCCGCATTCCGCTTGCCGCCATCGAGGCTGGCGCGGTGGTCGATGGCCGCGTGCTGATCGTGGCCGACCTCGCCCACCAGATCGACAACATGGAAGGCATTGCAATTCATCGCAACGCGCGCGGCGAGACCATCATTACCGTGGTGTCGGACGACAATTTCAGCGTCATCCAGCGCAACCTGCTGCTGCAGTTTGCGCTGCTGGGGGAGTAACCCCGTCATTGCCGGTCATCATCGGGCCTGTCCCGGTGATCCCGTTCAGGACGGCACGGTGCCACCATAAGCGAGATGGCCGGGACAGGCCCGGCCATGACAACTGACGGATTGTCGAAGACGGATTAGCCCGCCGCGGCTTCCGCGCGCTTCTTGACGATCTCGCGCTTGAGCATGCGCATGCGTGGCGCCAGTTCTTCATCCCGGGCCTTGAGCAGATAGGCATCGAGACCGCCGCGGTGGTCGACGCTTTTCAGTGCATTGGCTGACACACGCGCGCGCACCGAACGCTGCAGCGTCTCGGACGTGAGCGTCACGTTGCAGAGGTTCGGCAGGAACCGCCGCTTCGTCTTGATGTTGGAGTGGCTCACCTTGTGGCCGACCAGGGGCCCCTTGCCGGTCAGCTCGCAACGCCAGGCCATGACTGAAATCCCTCGAAAACGTGCCGGCGCCGGGCATTCCGCGCCGCTCCGGACTATCCTTATTGGAAGACGGCCGGACGTATAGTGAGCGGGACAACAGGCGTCAAGCCGCCGATTTCTCCTTGAATCTGTGGGACCTGGCGTTCCTTGCAGGCATCCGCGTGGCCCGGTCGCGTTGCTGCACGCGCCGCGGGTGCTGCGTCCGTCGGCGGTGCATCTTTGCCGCATCAACCAGGCCTCGGGCCAGGCCGAGATCGAGGATCACGACTGTCAAGGCCCGCAGTCGCCGCCGAATTGATGATGCGTCAACCTGCTGCTCTGGCCTTGCGCGCAAGCAGCGCGTGGACCGGAAATCGGATTTGGCCGATCGATCACAGATTTGGCGGAATCGGCGCCGGATATGGTAGAGCAGCGCGGCTGGTCCGCCTTTCTTGTGGCGCATTCATCCTGCCTGTCGGGCAGGTCTTGTGCGACCGAATGTGCTGCCGGATATCCGCTGTCCGACTGAACGTTCACCGGCGCGCGGGAGGTTGAAGCTTCGTGCTGCGGTCAGATCATATCATTCGCTGCCTGCTCGTAGCCTGCGCCGCGCTGGTCGCGATGGCCGGCGTGCCGGTACGGGCGCAAGGCAAGCTGGAGGCGCAATACCAGGCGACCCTGGCCGGGATTCCGATCGGCAAGGGCAGCTGGGTCATCGACATCGACAGCACCCGCTACAATGCGGCGGCCAGCGGCGTCACCACGGGACTCATGCACGTGCTCACCGGCGGAGACGGCACCAGCGCCGTGCGCGGCAAGATCAGCGGCGGCAAGACGACGTCATCGATCTATGCCGCCACGATCAACAGCCGTCACAAGACCAGCGAGGTGCGCCTGGTCGTCGACAATGGCGACGTCAAGGACTTCAGGATCGATCCGCCGCAAGAGGACTCCCCGGAACGGGTACCGGTCACCAAGGCGCATCAGCTCAATGTGCTCGATCCGATGACCGCCTCGATGGTGCGCGTGTCCGGCAACGGCAAGTTGCTGGCGCGGGAGGCCTGTGAACGCAAGGTTGCCGTGTTTGACGGGCGGCTGCGTTACGATCTGACGCTCGATTTCAAGCGCATGGATTCGGTGAAGGCGGAAAAGGGCTATGCGGGGCCGGTTGTGGTCTGCTCCGTCAGATTTTCCCCCGTCGCCGGCCACATTCCCTCGCGCAGCACCATCCGTTACCTTTCCAAACAGCGCGAAATAGAGGTCTGGCTGGCGCCGATTGCGGGCACCCGTGTGCTGGTCCCCTTCCGGGCCGAGGGGCCGACCCCGATCGGCAAGGCCGTGCTGGAGGCCGACCAGTTCGTTTCCGTGGCGACCCCGAGCCGGGCCTCGATTGACGGCACGAAGAGCCGGTAGTGGCCAGTCTTCTCTTGACTCCCGGCGAGGCCCTGGACTCGCGCCCATTAACATTTGGAAGGGTTCGGATCGCGCCGGAATCGACCTCGGCTACCCGATTTGGTAGTCCTGCGCCCGCGGTTTGCCAAATGTCGCCGTGAACGAATCCGCACAGGTCCGGAGTCAGCGATTCGGGCGCCTTTCGTTCCAGACTCGTTCTAGGGCTTAACAACAAACCATGGTCGCCGTCGCATTGTGATACAGGACCCTGGCGGCCGCGACCCGGCTGCGGTCCTGCCCTAAGTCTGGACGCGTAATGACGATTTCCTTTTCGCCGCAGTCCCCAAGCCGCTCGCGGTCCCGCGGAGCCGGGGTCACCGCCGTGCTCGGCCCCACCAATACCGGGAAAACCCATCTCGCCATCGAGCGGATGCTGGCTCATTCCACCGGCATGATCGGGCTGCCGCTGCGCCTGCTCGCGCGCGAAGTCTACAACAAGGTGGCCGCACGCGTCGGCGAGGACAACGTGGCGCTGGTCACCGGCGAGGAGAAGATCAAGCCGCCCAACCCGCGATTCTGGGTGTCCACCGTCGAGGCGATGCCGCGCGATCTCGACGTCGCATTCATGGCGGTCGACGAGATCCAGCTGGGTGCCGATCTCGACCGCGGGCACGTCTTCACCGATCGTATTCTCAACGCCCGCGCACGCGAGGAAACGCTGGTGCTGGGCGCAGCCACCATGCGGCCGATGGTGGAGAAGCTCCTGCCCGGCGCGCACATTATCAGCCGGCCGCGGCTGTCGATGCTCACCTACGCGGGCGAGAAGAAACTGACGCGGCTGCCGCGCCGCTCCGCCGTTGTCGCGTTCTCGGCCGAGGAAGTGTACGCCATCGCCGAACTGATCCGCCGTCAGCGCGGCGGCGCAGCCGTGGTGCTCGGTGCGCTCAGCCCGCGCACCCGGAATGCGCAGGTCGCGCTTTATCAGTCAGGCGACGTCGACTATCTGGTCGCCA
>CAZUDR010000336.1:0-4390 GCA_964618715.1 uncultured Undibacter sp.
GCACCCACCCTTTGCCTGTAAGAATTGGCTGCCGCGACGTAGCCGCGTCGCCTGCAAGTCGGGAAACACGCGTCCGCATGACCGGCCTTGCTGAGCTGATTGACTTTCCCGGCCACGATGGCGCAAACGCCGGATCCAAACTAGCATGCGCACCGGGTCAGCGAAGTCAGGCCGCTCAGTGCACTGCCGACCGGTCATCTGCCCTGGCAAGTATGATGGGGTGATACACACATGCGCCTGTGCCGCTTTGGAAGGAATCGCCTCGGAGTCGTGCGCGGGGACCACGTCATCGACGTGACGTCCGTTTTGGATCACCTGCCGGGTTATCGTTATCCCCTCCCCTCACACGACCCGATGATCGCAAACCTCGATGTTCTCCGCGAGGCTATCGAGAAAGAGGTCCGGAACAAGCCAGGCATTCCGATTGCAGAAGTGGTCCTGGCGAGTCCGGTCGCCAATCCCGGGAAAATTGTCGCCGCACCGGTCAATTACAAGAAACATCTCGAGGAGGCGCGCGAGGACCCCGAAATCCACCATCGAAACCAGATTGCCGAGATACAACGGGTGGGTCTCTTCCTCAAGGCAACCAGTTCTGTTATCGGCGCGTCGGATCCAGTCTTAATACGGCACCCGGATCGTCGCACGGATCACGAGATAGAACTGGCCGTGGTGATTGGCAAAGCGGCAAATCGCGTTCCGCGACGTCGCGCGCTCGAATTCGTGGCCGGCTATTGCATTGGCCTCGATATCACCCTTCGTGGACCCGAAGAGCGGAGTTTGCGCAAGTCGATCGATACATACACTGTACTCGGCCCCTGGCTTGTTACAGCCGATGAATTGACCGATCCATCCCAACTCGATCTCGAATTGTCGGTGAACGACGAAACACGTCAAAAGGCTAATACGCGCGACTTGATTATAGACGTGCCGGCCCTCATAGAGTTCGCAACAAGCTTCTACACCTTGATGCCGGGTGACATTCTCTTGACCGGGACGCCGGAGGGAGTCGGCCCCATCAAGTCAGGTGATCACATCCAGTCGTCTATCCCGTCCATCGGCGCGATGACGACGCGCGTTGCCTACACAGCCGATGCGTAGTCACTTCAGTTGTACAATGTGCCGGGGGCATGTTCCATCAACGATCTTGAAGACGAGCACCATTGGGCAGGCTTGACGGTGTCCACTCGCACCTGGCGCGACAGGGCGAGCTGAGAGGCCGGCAAAGTCCTGCGAGCATCCTTCGGACAGAATACGACGGTCGGTACAACGTACCGGACGCGCACCTGCACTGACGACCGGACAGGCAGCGGATTTTGCCGCCAGCGCATCCTCTCCATCATCGGCGCGACAAAAACGACGGACGCGTCCTGTTTCGTTAATGGCGATTTTTCAGTCACTTAATCGGCTTTCGCCCCGTTTCGTATCCTGTCAATTCCGGCCTGCGCGACGCGCTAACGGTTAACGGCCGTAGCGGTTGCCTTGGTCGCAGGGACCGAGTCAAATTCGCGTTCTGCCGCCAGGCTGTCCGCGCGGCTGCGTCGGGACCGTTTGAAATGAAGGCCATTATTGTCGGAGGCGGGATTGGCGGGCTGACCACCGCGCTGATGTTGCATGCGCGCGGCCTTGATTGCGAGGTCTACGAGCAGGCCAGCGAGGTGCGCGAACTCGGCGTGGGCATCAACACGCTGCCGCACGCCATCAAGGAGCTGGCGCAGCTCGGGCTGCTGGAGCGGCTCGACGCGGTCGGCATCCGAACCTACGAGCTGTTCTACGCCAACCGCTTCGGCCAGACGGTGTGGCACGAGCTGCGCGGTACCGACGCCGGCTTCGATGTTCCCCAATTCTCGATCCATCGCGGCAAGCTGCAGAACGTCATCTACCAGGCGGCCCGTGCGCGACTTGGTGAATCGCGGATCCTGACCGGCCATCGCCTCGGCTCCTTTACACAGGACGATGGCGACGTCACAGCGTATTTCTTTGACCGCAACGGCACGCACGTGAAGACGGCGCACGGCGATATCCTGATCGGCGCAGACGGAATCCACTCCTTCGTGCGCGAGCGGCTGTTCCCGAACGAGGGTCCGGCGCTGTGGAATGGCACCATGCTGTGGCGCGGCGCGGTTGATTGGCCGCAATTCATGACCGGTCGTTCGATGATCATCGCGGGCGGCATGGAAGCAAAGTTCGTGCTTTACCCGATCGCCGCCGGCAACGCGCCGGACCGCCGCCTCACCAACTGGGCGCTGATGGCGAAGGTTTCGGACGGCGGCGTGCCACCGCGCAAGGAGGACTGGTCGCGGCCCGGCCGCTGGGACGATCTGCGGCCCTATCTCCATCGTTTCCGTCTGCCCTATATCGATCCGAGCCATCTGATCGAGGCGACCGGCGAGTTTTTTGAGTATCCCCTCTGCGACCGGGAGCCGCTGCCGCGCTGGTCGCACGGCCGCGTCACGCTGCTCGGCGACGCCGCGCATCCGATGTATCCGGTCGGTTCCAACGGTGCGTCGCAGGCCATTCTCGATGCGCGCTGCCTCGCCGATCTGCTGGTGCGCGCCGAACACCCGGTCGCCGCGCTCTGGGCCTACGAGCAGGAGCGCCTGCCGATGACGGCGCAGATCGTGCGCATGAACCGCAAGGGCGGACCGGAAGGCGTGATCGACGTGGCCGAGGAACTTGCGCCGGACGGTTTCGACAACATCGACAACGTGCTGTCGTATGACGACCGCAAGGCGATCGTGCGCGGCTACGCTTCGACCGCAGGCTTCGCGCAGGCGCAGGTCAACAGACAGGCAGCTGAAAAGGCAGCGTAGCCTTACGCTCCGGGCGGCGGCGGCAGGAAGTTCACCTCATAGCGGGCGGCAAGCGCGACGACCTCCTCCGGCTTTTGCTCCGTCATGGAGTGGATTGCCCAGAACAGATCGTAGAGCCGGCGCGTCGGCGTGACCCAGAAGAAGCACTTCACCGGCTGCTCGGTCTTGTTGAAAATGCCGTGCGGGATATTCATCGGCAACCGGATGAAGTCTCCCGCCGTTGCCACATAATCGCGGCCGTCGAGCACGAGATCGAACCGCCCCTCGAACACGTAGATGAACTCGTCCTGGGTCGGGTGGATGTGCGGCGGCACGAAGGTGCCGGGCGGGAACGTTGCGTGCCAGGCGAACGAGGCCTCGGTGACCTGCTTGGGCACGTAGGTCTGGCCCAGGATGTTCCAGACGATGCCGTCAATGCCGGTGCCGGCCTTGGTGATGCCTGCCGTCATGGGGTTCATGTGACGCGCGCTCCCGTCGTTTCTGTTCGTCGGCGGTTTATTTAACCATGAAAGAAAGGGGCGAGATACGATCCCGAAGGGCACAGGATGATCCTTTCTCGGGGTAACTTTAACACCGGAGCGCCTGCCAGAAAGGTATCAATGTTCGACGGGCAACGCCCATGGCTTGCGGTCGCGGTCGACATCGTCCGGCACAACCGCCTTGCCGTAAACTGCCGGCAGATACCGCAGCCCGGGCGGGTCATCCGTGGCCGGATTGCCCGAGGTAGACGTCGCGCACATCCGGGTTGGCGCTGATCTCGTTCGGCGTCCCTTCGGCAAAGATAGCGCCCCCCACCAGCACCGTGATGTGCTCGGCGAAGCGGAACACCAGGTCCATGTCGTGCTCGATGATCAGCACGCCGATATGCTTGGGCAACCGGTCGATGGCATCGAGAATGATCTGGCTTTCGGCGCTGGGTACGCCCGCGGCCGGCTCGTCGAGCAGCAGCACTTCCGGCTTCAGGCCGAGCGCGATCGCAAGCTCGATCAGGCGCTGCCGGCCATAGGGCAATTCGGATACCCGGCGGCCACCATCGTCCTGGAGCTTGAGCATCTCCAGAAGATGCATCGATTCCGCGATCACGTCCTTGTGGGCGCCCGCCGGCCGCACGATGGAAGGCGCAGCGCCCACCCGTTCGGCTACGGCGATGTAGACATTTTCCAGGACCGACAGTCCGCGAAAGAGACGGTTGATCTGGAAGGTGCGTGCGATGCCGAGTTTGACCCGTTCGGCTTGTTCGGTGCGGGTAATGTCATGCCCCTTCAGCAGCACCTCACCCTCGGTCGGCCCCAACTCGCCGGTAAGCAGGTTTATGAACGTGGTCTTGCCAGCTCCGTTGGGACCGATCAGCGCGTGCCGGGCGCCGGACTCGAGCCGGAAGTTGATATGCTCGACCGCGCGCAGCGCGCCGAAATGCCGGGACAGCCCCCTGGTTTCAAGCAGAATCCCGCTCATAACGGCGAACGCCTGGTGGTGAACCGCTGCACGAGGGCGCCGCCGATCCCGAGCAGGCCGCGCTGGGCAAACAGCGCAACGATCACCCGCACCCGGCCGAGTCCGAGCTGCCAGGCGGTCGGATA
>CAZUDR010000337.1:0-4381 GCA_964618715.1 uncultured Undibacter sp.
ACGACGTCGGAGTCCTTCAGCACGGTCGAGCGTGCCGCGCCCGCGCATTGCGGATGGGTATCGGGCAGCAGGCCCTTGGCCATGCTCATGGGCAGGAACGGAACGCCGGTTTTCTCGACGAACGAGCGGATGGCGTCGTCGGCCTGGGCGTAGGCCGCGCCCTTGCCAAGAATGATCAGCGGGCGCCTGGCGCCCTTGAGCACGTCGAGCGCGCGCTTGACCGCCTCCGGCGCCGGGATCTGCGCCGGGGCCGGATCGATCACCTTGACCAGCGACTTCTCGCCCTTGGCCGCATCCACGACCTGCCCGAACAGCTTGGCCGGCAGGTCGAGGTAGACGCCGCCGGGGCGGCCGGAGACGGCGGCGCGAATGGCACGGGCGATGCCGATGCCGATGTCCTGCGCGTGCAGGATGCGGTAGGCCGCCTTGCACAGCGGCCTGGCGATGGCCAGCTGGTCCATTTCCTCGTAGTCGCCCTGCTGGAGATCGACGATCTCCCGCTCCGACGAGCCGGAGATCAGGATCATCGGGAAGCAGTTGGTGGTGGCGTGCGCCAGCGCGGTGAGGCCGTTGAGGAAGCCCGGCGCCGACACCGTGAGGCAGATGCCGGGCTGTTTGGTCAGGAAGCCGGCGATCGAGGCCGCATAACCGGCGTTCTGTTCATGACGGAAGGACAGCACCCGGATGCCGGCGGCCTGCGCCATCCGCCCGAAGTCGGTGATCGGAATGCCGGGCACGCCGTAGATCGTCTCCACGCCATTGAGCTTGAGCGCATCGATGATCAGGTGGAAGCCGTCGGTCAGCTCCTGTGTGTCGTCCGCGGCCGTTTGCTTCTCTTTCACCGCTGCTTCTGCCATGGGAATCCTCCCTCGTAGTTCCGTATCGGACGTCAATCCAGGTAGTCGGCGTATTTGGCGACGTGCTCGGCCAGACCGAGCGCGTGGTCGCGTACCAGTTTGCCAGCGCGCTCGGTATCGCGCTGCTCGATGGCCTTGATGATGTTGATGTGATCGTGGATCGACCGGTCGACCCGATTCTTCTCGCCGATGGTCTTGCGGCGGATCATGCGCATGTGGGTGAACAGGTTCTCGGCCAGGTCGATCAGCACCTGGTTATGGCTCAGCCGGATGATGGTCTGGTGAAACTCGATGTTCGCCTCGGAATATTCATCGAGCTTGGCCTGTACCTGTCCGCGCTCCAGCGTGGCGAACATGCGGCGCAGGCCGGCGATCTCCTCGTCGGTCGCTTTTTCGGTCATCAGGCGCGCGGCCATGCTTTCCAGTGCCGCCCAGGCGGTGATCATCTCGATCACCTCGCGCCTGGTCTTGCGCACCACATAGATGCCGCGTCGCGGTACCGAGCGGACGAAGCCTTCGCTTTCCAGCTGCGCCATGGCCTCGCGCACCGGCGTGCGGCTGATGCCGAAGTCCTGCGCCAGCTTGCGTTCGTCGAGGCGGATGTCGTCGTGGCTGCGGTAGATATCCATGGCCACGATGGCGTTCTTCAGCGCCAGATAGGCCTTCTGCTTGAAGCTCGGGCTGCTGTCGAAGGGCGTGAGCACCGGCTGGACCGCCTCCTCGGCCAGCACGGCGGGGGCCGTGCGGCGGGAACGGGTCCGGGCGGGATGGGAGGTACGGGCGCGGCCACTCATGACTGGTATACAATATGCCAGAGCCCGAACGGGCGGGCAACCCGGGGCAGTCCGGGTTGCCCGGCGGCGGTGTGCGGCTCAGGCGCCGGCGCCGCCGCCCTGCTCCGCGAGCCGGCGGGCCCGGCGGCGGCGCCAGGCGAGATGGATCGGATAGAGAAACAGGCCGAGCGCGATCAGCATGGTGATGCCGGACAGCGGCCGGGTGAAGAACACGGTCCAGTCGCCCTGCTCGGCGATCAGCGACTGGCGGAACGATTTTTCCGCCAGCGGTCCCAGCACGATCGCCAGCACCAGCGGCGCCATCGGATAGTCGAGCTTGCGCATCAGGTAGCCGACCACGCCGAAGACCAGGATGAGCCATGGATCGAACATCCGCTGGTCGGGCGCGAAGCCGCCGACGAAGCACAGCACGAAGATGATCGGCGCCAGGATGGTGAACGGCATCCGCAGCATCCAGATGAACAGCGGCACGAAGGCGATGTTCATGGCCACGGTGGCGAAGTTCGCGGCGTAGAGGCTTGCGGTCAGACCCCAGACGAATTCCGGCTGGTTGGTGAACAACAGCGGACCGGGCGTCAGGCCCCAGATGATCATGCCGCCGAGCAGGATGGCGGTGGTCGGCGAGCCGGGAATGCCCAGCGTCAGCATCGGCAGAAGTGCACCGGTGCTGGCCGCGTTGTTGGCTGCTTCCGGTGCGACCACGCCGTTGATCTCGCCCTTGCCGTAACGGTCCGGGTCGTTCGACATGGCCTTGGTCATGCCGTAGGCCATGAGCGAGCCGGGCGTGGCGCCGGCAGCCGGCAGGACACCGACGAAGTAGCCAAGGAACGACGACAGGACCATCGTCTTGATCGACCCTTTCAACTCGCGGAATGCGTCGGCAATACGCTTGAGTGCAATCTGATGCTTGGCCATCTCGACCTTCCCGCCGGCTATCTCCAGCGTCCACAACATTTCGCCGATGCCGTAGATGCCGATGGCGAGCACAATGAAGGAGATGCCGGAGTAGAAACCGGGCAAGTCGAAAAATACCAGACGCGGCCGGCCGGAAATAATGTCGAGGCCGACCGCCGAGAGCACCAGTCCGAACAGGATCATGAAGATGGTTTTCGGAATGTCGTCACCGCCGAGTCCGATGAAGGTGGCAAAGGCCAGCACCATCAGCGCGAATTCCTCCGGCGGCCCGAAGCGAAGCGCGAACTCGGCGAGCGGTGGTGCAAACAACGTGAACAGGATCACCGAAATGGTCCCGCCGACGAAGGAAGCGGTCGCCGCCGCCACCAGCGCATAGTCGGCCCTGCCCTGGTTCGCCATCGGCCGGCCGTCAAAGGTGGTCGCCACCGCCGTCGAGGCGCCCGGTATGCCCAGCATGATCGAGCTGATCGCCCCGCCATACATGGCGCCGTAGTAGATCGCGGCGAGGAAGATGATCGCGCCGGTCGGCGGCACGACGAAGGTGATCGGCAGCAGGATAGCGACACCGTTGACCGAACCGAGCCCCGGCATGGCACCGATGGCAAGGCCGAGGAAGCAGCCGAGCAGCATCAGCCCGAGATTGAGCGGCTCGAAGGCAACCGCAAAGCCTTCGATCAGGTGGATCAGGGTTTCCATGTTCGGTCGCTGCCTTCCGCTCCGCGGTTCCTCATGAGCAGGGCCACTTGTCGGCCGTCTTGTTGCGCACCGGTCGCTGCCTCAGTAAACGAACATACGATAGAGCGGGTAGAACAGCGGTTCGATATAGCCTTTCGGCAACAGGATCTTCATTCCCGATTCAAACAGGAAGAACACCGCAACCGGAAACAGAACGGAGACCGCAAGCGACGTCGGCCACGCATGACGACCGATGAAGCGGATGAAGAACAGCAAAAACAGGAAAATCGCAACGTACGCGCTGACATAGGCGGTCAGGAACAGCATTGCGAAGATGGCAAGGGATGTGGTGGCAAACAGCTTCAGGGCATAGGGATTTAAGAACGGCTCCTCGCTCTGCGATTGCGGCGTAATGCGCCGCCAGCCGCGCACGAAGATCACAGCGCTGGAGATCAGCATGCCGAGCGACAGCCAGAACGGAAAGGCGCCGCTGCCCGGTCCCTTGAGCCGCACCCAGCCGATTTCGAGCGGCGGGATCTGGCTCATATACATCAGATAAAGAGAGAAGAGGCCAAGCGCGGCCGCCATCACGAGCTCGGCGCGACGCATGCCCTCTTCTCCCCGTCCTTTTCCTTCTTCTTGCTCTTGGTGTCTTTTCGCGACAGGCGCCTTACTTGATCTCGCCCATCGACATCAACACGTCCTTGTGCTTGGCGCGCTCTTCAAGGAAGTACTTCTGCAGCGGCTCGCCTGTCAGCCAGGCACATTGCAGGGCCTGCTTCTTGCAGTAGTCCTGCCACTCCTTCGACTTGTAGACCTTGTCGAAGAGATCGACGTAGTACTTCTGCACGTCGGGATCGATTCCGCCCGGGGCGACCACCGAACGCTGCATGAAGTAGACCATGTCCTTCTTGCCGAGTTCGCCGAAGGTCGGCACATCCTTGAAGACCGGGATACGATCGGGCGTGAAGGCCGCCAGGGCGCGCGACTTGCCGGCTTCAAAGAAGCCGAGCTGCTCGGACGGATTGTTGACGGTCGAGTCGATGTGGCCGCCGACCAGCTGCTTGGCGACCGTTCCGCCGCCCTTGAACGGCACATAGGTCATCTTCAGGCCATAGGCCTTCTCGAGCATGGCGGTGA
>CAZUDR010000338.1:0-4374 GCA_964618715.1 uncultured Undibacter sp.
TAGTGTGCGAAGCGCTCGCTGCCAGACAGAGCAAGGTCGAGATCACCGGGCGTCTCGCCGACGTGCGCGACCGTGCGCGGATCATGGAGCTGATCTCCCGTTTCCGGCCGGACATCGTCTTTCATGCCGCCGCGCTCAAGCACGTGCCGCTGCTCGAAACCGACTGGGACGAGGGCATCAAGACCAACGTGTTCGGCTCGATCAACGTCGCCGACGCGGCGGTGGAAGCGGGGGCCGAGGCGATGGTGATGATCTCCACCGACAAGGCGATCGAACCGGTGTCCGTGCTCGGCGCCACCAAGCGGCTGGCCGAAATGTATTGCGAGGCGCTCGACAACGAATGCGCCCACCGCGCTTCTGACGGAAAAACCGCCACGCGCCTGATTTCGGTGCGCTTCGGCAATGTGCTTGCCTCGAACGGTTCGGTGGTGCCCAAGTTCAAGGCGCAGATCGAGGTCGGCGGCCCGGTCACCGTGACGCACCCCGACATGGTGCGCTACTTCATGACCATCCGCGAGGCCTGCGACCTGGTCATCACCTCCGCCAGCCACGCGCTCGGCCCGGCGCACGGCGACGAGTCGGTTTACGTGCTCAACATGGGTCAGCCGGTCAGGATCGTCGAACTGGCCGAGCGCATCATCCGGCTGAGTGGTCTCGAACCGGGCCGCGACATCGAGATCACCTTCACCGGAATTCGTCCCGGCGAACGTCTGCACGAGATCCTGTTCGCGCGCGATGAGGAGACGGCCGATATCGGCATCGAGGGCATTGTCGCTGCCAGGCCGGTCGAGCCGTCGCTGCAGGCAGTCCGCGGCTGGGTGGCGAAGCTGGAGCAGGGACTGGCGCGCAACGAACGCACCGTCATCTACAATGCCTTGCGTGATGCCGTGCCGGAATTTCGCGGCGCGGCGGCATGATTCCGGCGGCAAGGCGTGGCCGGATTGAAAGCTTTTGGTGTGTGGACCCGCCGAGGCTAATCCGTCAAACTCGTGGCGGTAATCGATAAAAATATAAATATCAGGGGGAAATAGTATGCGCGTAACAACAGTCATCATGGCCTGTGCCCTGTCGCTGGCGCTCCTCGGCTGCGAGGGGCCACAAGGACCTCAGGGTCAGGCGGGCGCCAAGGGCGAGGCAGGTGCGGCGGGTCCGGCGGGACCGCAAGGTCCGGCAGGTCCCGCGGGTCCGGCAGGTCCGCAAGGCCCGGAAGGACCGCAGGGTGTGGCCGGGTCGGCCGGTCCCAAGGGCGAGCCCGGCCCGGCGGGGCCGCGGGGTCCGGCGGGCCCCCAGGGCGATCCGGGGCCGCGCGGGGAAGCGGGGTCGGCCGGTGCGAAGGGGGACCAGGGCGCGCCGGGCACCACGCTGCGCGTGCTGCGCGGGCAGGCCAGCAATTCGTGCGGCGCCGGTGAAACCCTGATCGCCGCCTATTGCGTCAATGCGAAGGAGGCACCGCAGATCAACGGCTCGAGTGCACAGTGCACCGGCGGCAATGCGGTGATCACCTGCGGCAAATTGTGAGACCGACATCAGGCCGCAACTCAATGACGGGGGAGGTGCCCGGCCGGGTGCCTCCCCCGTTGCCGGACGGATAGTCGCGCGATGACGCTGCAGCGGTTCCTGGCTCTCGCTGCCGCCGTTCTTGTCGTCTTCTGCGCGGCTGCGATGCTGAGGGCCCCCGACTGGCCCGCGGCCTTCGTCGCGCCACCCGCCGCGCCGGCCTGCACCGGACAACCCGTTTTCACGATCGGCAAGTTCCACACGGCCACTCCCGACTACGCCCATGTCGTGAGCGCGGTCAATCTGCGGGACGGGCGTATCCGCGCCGTCTGGTACGAGGGCAGCGAGGAGCTGAAGCCGGACGTGCAAATCATGACCGCAACGTATGACGGCCGGCAATGGAGCGCTGCACGGCCCGTCATCGGTTCACCCGCGGTGAGCGAGGCTACCGGCCGCTACGTCCGCCGGCTGGGCAACGCAACGATCTATCGCGATGCGCGCGGAGATCTCGTGCTCATCTTTGCGGGCGTCGCCATCGGTGGCTGGAGCGGCGCCAGCCTGAACCTGATACGCTCGCGCGACGACGGCGAAACCTGGTCTCCGCCACGGCGTCTCGCCACCACGGCGATCTTCAACGTCGCCAGCAATGTGCGCGCTCCGGCGGTGGCGGCTGCCGGGGGCCTCACCCTTGTTCCGACGTCGCATGAATTTCCGCTTCGCTACCCGGCGGTGACGCTGCTCGACGAGGGCGGCCGCGTGGTCGGCAGGCGCCGGATCGGCGTGAAGCATGAGGGCATACAGCCGTTCGTCCTTGTCCTCGACCGGCAGCGTGCCGTCGCATATTTCCGGACCCGCTACGATTATCTGACCCCCTCCAGCCGCACCGACGATGCAGGCTTCTCCTGGAGCGAGCCGGAAGAGACGTCCGTGCGCAACTACGACAAGCCGGTCGTCGTCGGACGGCTGGGGGGCAAGCGATACTTCATGATCCACAATTACGTGATTCCGAAGGAAGTCCGTGGACCCCGCACCTTCATGCTCGAATTGTCGGAGGACGAAGGCCGCAGCTGGCGGCCTGTCGGCCGGCTGGACTTCCAGGTCGATCGCAAGATGCAGGCGATCTACCCGTGGCTCATGGTCGGCGCCGACAACCACTTCCATCTGCTCTTCACGCTTGGCGGGACCGGCAGCGAATTGATCCACGCCCGCTTCAATCGCGACTGGATCGCCGAAAGGGCGGGCGTGCCATGTTCGTAAACCCGTTCGTGTCCATCGGCCCCGTCCTCATGTTTGCGGCGGTTGCCTCGATGCTGGTGCCCTGGCCCGGCCGCGCCGGACGCATCGCCATCGCGGTCTGCGGGGGCCTTGTCGCGTTTGTGCCGGCCTTCGGGACCACGCCCGGGGAATTCCTGCTCGGCATCATGGGTCCGGTGTCGGCGGCGACAATCATATTCATCGCCGTGTTCCTGTACGCGCTGGTCACGCGTCAGCACGAATGGCTGTTTCCATCGCGCCCGTTCCGGATCTGTGTCCTCGTCATCGGGCTCGTCTTCTATCCGCTGACCATCGGACTGACCACGTTCGATCCCTACGATCTCGGCTATCGCGGCCTGGCGCTGCCGGCGCTCATGCTGATCCTTCTCGTGGTCGGCTGGATCGCCCGCGTGGCTGACATTGCCTGCTGGGTGGGGCTTGCAGCGCTGCTGTTCCTGCTCGACGCCTATGGCAGCCGCAACCTGTGGGACTATCTGATCTTCCCGGTGGACGTCGTATTTGCTGTGCTAGACATGATTATCATCGCACTTTGGCGCCGGAGGGATGCGCGCGTGGAGCACGCGACGTAAATGCTGTCTGCCCCGAGCGGACATGCTAGTCAGTCGGAACAGCAAGGTGCATTTTCGGACAGGGAGCGCGCACAAGAGACGATGACCGTGGATCTGGCCGCATACTTCAAGGCGGAATTCGCCGAGCACCACGAGGTCGCGCGCCGCAGCGAAGAGGCGTTGGGCGATGCCTTCGCCGGCCTGGTCGCGGCCTGCGCGAAATCGATCCGCGGCGGCGGCAAGCTCATGTTCTTCGGCAATGGTGGCAGTGCGGCCGATGCCCAGCACCTCGCCACTGAACTGGTCGTCCGTTACAAGGCCGACCGTGCCGCCATTGCAGCGCTGGCCCTGACCACCGACACCTCGGCACTCACCGCAGCCGGCAACGACATCGGCTTTGAGCGCGTCTTTGCCCGCCAGATCGAGGCACTCGGCCGTCCCGGCGACGTGGCCATTGCCATCTCCACATCGGGCACGAGTCCGAACATCATCGCGGGGCTGAAGCAGGCGAGGGCCATGAAGCTGGTGACCGCGGCGCTGGGCGGGAAGGGCGGTGGCAACCTCACGGGTCTCGCCGACCATCTGCTGGTCGTGCCGTCCGACACGGTTGCCCGCATCCAGGAAATGCACATCACGCTTGGCCAGATGCTCTGCGGCGCCCTCGAAATCGAGCTCGGCCTGGTCAAGGGCCGGTAGGCGACCCGACCCGGGTACCGGCCCGCGACGGCGGGCCTTGTTTTTGGCTCTTTCGCCATCTGAAATTAGAGTTGAGCATCTCGAAAATACTTGACTCCGACCCCGGGGGCTATTTCCCTTCAGCCACAGGGAGAAACGAACAATGGACGCAAAAATCCTGCCCGGTCCGGGCGCCGAGGCGGCTCGGCGGCCCGCACGTGCCAACGGCGATCGCCACAGCATCCAGTCGGTCGACCGGGCGCTGTATCTCTTGGAGACGATCGCGGAGGCCGGCGGCGAAGCGACGCTGACCGAACTTGCCACGCGCACCGGCCTCAATATCTCGACCTGCCACCATCTGCTGGCGACCCTGATCCAG
>CAZUDR010000339.1:0-4368 GCA_964618715.1 uncultured Undibacter sp.
ACCTTGTGACCTTCCGCCCGCAACTCGGCCGCCTCGTCGGAATTGAACACGATCTCGCCTGTCGCCGCGCCCGGCGAAGCCGGCAGGCCGGTGGCGATCACCTTGCGGTGGGCGCGCGGATCGATGGTCGGATGCAGCAGCTGGTCGAGCGTGATCGGATCGACGCGCAGCACTGCCTCTTCCCGGGTGATCAGCTTCTCGTTGGCGAGCTCGACGGCAATGCGCAGCGCTGCGCGCGCGGTACGCTTGCCGTTGCGCGTTTGCAGCATCCAGAGCTTGCCCTGCTCGACCGTGAACTCGAGGTCCTGCATGTCGCGGTAGTGCCGCTCGAGCGCCCTGTAGATGCGGGAGAGCTCGGCATAGGATTCGGGCATCACCATTTCCATCGACGGCTTGTCGGAGCCCGCCTCGATGCGCGCCGCCTCGCTGATTTCCTGCGGCGTGCGGATGCCGGCCACCACGTCCTCGCCCTGCGCATTGATGAGGAACTCGCCGTAGAGCTTCTTCTCGCCGGTCGACGGATTGCGGGTGAAGGCAACGCCGGTGGCGCTGGTATTGCCCATGTTGCCGAACACCATCGCCTGCACGTTGACCGCGGTGCCCCAGCTTTCCGGAATGCCGTGCAGCCTGCGATAGGTCTTGGCGCGCTGGTTCATCCACGATCCGAACACCGCGCCGATGGCGCCCCAGAGCTGCTCGTGCGGGTCCTGCGGGAACGGCCGGCCCAGCTGGTCCTGCACCCGTTTCTTGTACTGCTCGACCAGTTCGGCCCAGTCGTCGGCGTCGAGATCCGTGTCGAGATGATACCCCTGCAGATCCTTGTGGTGGTCGAGCAGTTCCTCGAAGTGCTCGTGACCGACGCCGAGCACGACGTCGGAATACATCGTGATAAAGCGCCGGTAGCTGTCATAGGCGAAACGGCGGTCGCCCGACTTCCTGGCCAGTGCGTCGACGGTCTCGTCGTTGAGGCCCAGGTTGAGCACCGTATCCATCATGCCGGGCATTGACGCCCGCGCGCCCGAACGTACCGAGACCAGGAGCGGATTCTGCCGGTCGCCGAACTTTTTGCCGGCGATGCGGCCGACCTTGTCGAGCGCCTTCTCCACCTGCCCTTCCAGATCCTTCGGATAATTCTGGCCGTGCTCGTAGAAATAGGTGCAGACGTCCGTGGTGATGGTGAACCCGGGCGGTACCGGCAGGCCGAGATTGGCCATCTCGGCGAGGCCCGCGCCCTTGCCGCCGAGCAGGTTGCGCATGTCGGCCTTGCCCTCGGCACGGCCGTCACCGAAGGCATAGACCCACTTGCCCGTCGGCCGGCTTGCAGCCGGCTTGCCCGGACGCCTTGCCTTGCGGGTGGCGGTGTTGCCGGGGGCGCGGCGCGCCGCCTTTGATGCCGTTCCGGGCCTGCTGCTGGCGCGCGCGCGCGCTGATTTCCGTTTCGCCGACTTGCGCTTAGCCATTTGTGTCTTGGCCCCGGAGTCCGATCTGGTGGCGGGATGGTGGCTCCAAAAAACACGGGCGGCGCGAGCGGCGCAAGCCCGGTAGAGTCCCTGAGCAGGCCCCTAGCGGATGACGCCGAGCCCAATCAGGCCGACGACGATCAGATAGATCGCGACGATGTAGTTGAGCAGCCGCGGGACGACGAGGATCAGGACGCCGGCGACAATCGCGATCAGAGGCTGAATGTAGGCGAGGTTGAAAGACATGACGTGCTCCTTGTTGCGGACGCGGTATGTTCAACGGCAACGGGACGGCCCGGGTTCCCGCGCGACAGCCGCCCTTGCGGGATGCGGCCCTACCCCTCGATCCTCGAGAAATCGGCCACCGCGCGGGTGGCGTCGCGAATCTCGTTGAGCAGCCTGAGCCGGTTTTCGCGCAGCGCCTTGTCGTCGGCATTGACGGTGACCATGTCGAAGAAATCGTCGACCGTGGGCCTCAGCTTCGCCATCGCTCGCATGGCGGCGGCAAAGTCCTCCCTGGCGACCGCGACGGCAGCGTCATCCTTTGCCACCGCAATGGCCGTGGCGAGGTCCCTTTCTTCCGGAATCTTGTAGAGCCCCGCATCTGGCGCGCCGGTGTATTCGCGCTTGTCCTTCTTCTCCTCGATGCGGATGATGTTGGTCGCGCGCTTGACGCCGGCAAGCAGGTTCTTGCCGTCGTCGGTATCGAGGAACGCGGCCAGCGCCTCCACGCGCCGCACGATCATCAGCAGATCGTCCGGCCCGTCCAGCGCAAACACGGCATCGACGAGGTCATGCCGCGCACCCTGCTCGCGCAATTGCACCTTGAGGCGATCGGCGAAAAAGGCGAGCAGATCCTGGGTCTGGTG
Organism: uncultured Undibacter sp.; assembly: GCA_964618715.1. Classification (GTDB taxonomy): domain Bacteria; phylum Pseudomonadota; class Alphaproteobacteria; order Rhizobiales; family Xanthobacteraceae; genus Pseudolabrys. The sequence goes on from CAZUDR010000339.1 coordinate 2,330, forward strand.
CAAAAAGGAATGCGCCTGCACCAGCACCGGGCTGGCCACCTGGCGGCTTTTCTCGTCGACCAGCACCTCCAGCTTGACCGCCAGTTCGATATCGTTGGCGCTGAGCTTGACGATATCCTCATGCAGCGGGTGCAGGAGTGCGATCGCCTCGGTCAGCTGCTCGTCGCGCGCAACCGCACCGAAATGACGCCAGAGCTGCGCGCGCAAGGGCAACCGCAATTCGTTCTCGAGAATGATGCGGATGACGCCGAGCGCGGCGCGCCTGAGCGCGAAGGGATCCTTTGAGCCGGTCGGCTTCTCGTCGATCAGCCAGAAGCCGACCAGGGTGTCGATCTTGTCGGCGAGCGCGACCGCGATCGACACCGGATCGGCCGGCACAAGATCGTCCGGCCCCTTCGGCCGGTAGTGATCCTCGATGGCATGCGCCACCGCCTCGTCCTCGCCCTGCGCCTCCGCGTAGTAGCGCCCCATCAGTCCCTGCAGTTCGGGGAACTCGCCGACCACTTCGGTGAGCAGATCGGCCTTGCAAAGCTGCGCGGCGCGTTCCGCCCTGGCCACGTCCGCGCCGACCAGCGGTGCAAGCTGCCCGGTCAGCGCGACGACGCGCGCGATACGCTCGGCCTGTGTGCCCAGCTTCTCATGGAAAATGATCTGTTCGAACCTGGGCAGGCGCGCTTCCAGCCGCGTCTTCAGGTCGGTCTCGTAGAAGAACTTGGCGTCGGAGAGCCGCGCGCGGATGACGCGCTCGTTGCCGGCGACGATCGCCTTGCCGCCATCCGTGGCCTCTTCATTGGCCACCAGGATGAACCTGTTCACCAGCTTCGCCGTCTGCGGGTCGCGCAGCACGAAGCATTTCTGGTTGGCGCGGATGGTGGCGCGGATCACCTCGTCGGGGATCGACAGGAACGACTCGTCAAACGAACCCATGAGGACGACCGGCCATTCCACCAGTCCGGCGACCTCGGCGAGCAGCGCGGCGTCCTCGACCAGCTCGAACCCTTGCGCGAACGCGAGATTTTTGGCGTCGGTGTGGATGATGTCGGCGCGGCGCGCCGCATCGAGCACGACCCTGGCCTGCTCGAGCCTGGACACATAATCGTCAAAGTGGCGCACCGTGAACGGTTCGGGCGCCATGAAACGGTGGCCCCGCGTCTCGTCGCCGGCCGCCAAGCCGTCGATTTTGAACGGCACGATGTCCGGCTCCTCCGTCTCCGGTCCGAAGGTGGCAACGATGGAATGCAGCGGCCTCACCCAGGCGAGCCGGCCGTTGCCCCAGCGCATCGATTTCGGCCAGGGAAATGTGCGCACGACCTCGGGGATCATCTCGCCGATGACCTCGATCGCCGGGCGCCCGGGCTTCTCGATCACAGCAACGTAGAAGTCGCCTTTGTTGTCCTGCTGGACCTTCGCCTGCCCGATAGACGTGAGCCCGGCTGAACGCACGAAACCGGCGATTGCCTGTTCGGGAGCGCCGACCTTGGGCCCCTTGCGCTCTTCCCTGATGTCGGGCTGGCGGTTGGGAATGCCGTGCACCGACAATGCGAGCCGTCGCGGCGTGACGAAGGCCCTGGCGCCCTCGTAAGCGAGGCCGGCCGCGACCAGCCGGTCGGTGACCATCGTCCTGAGGTCGCCGGCGGCGCGCGCCTGCATGCGGGCGGGAATTTCTTCCGAGAGGAATTCGAGCAGCAGATCGGGCATGCGGGGCCGGTCAGGCAAGAGGCGAGGCGCGGCGTCTGCCTAGCAAGCGGCATGGCCGATGTCACCCGCGCCGCCGCAAGGGCGTGGATTACCATCCCCCTCCGCCGCCGCCGCCACCGCCGCCGCCGCTGCCGCCGCCACCGCCACCGCCGGAAAAGCCGGACGAACCGGAGGATACCGGTACCGCGCTGGCCAGCGCGCTGCTCGCGCCCGCTACTGTCGCCGCCATGGCCGCGCCGCTGAAGCTGCCGGTCGACCATGAGCCACTGTGCCAGGCCGGCCGGTAGTGCTGCATCGGCGCCGCATCGCCCGGATGGGCGCGGCGCAATGCGGACTCGAAT
>CAZUDR010000340.1:0-4366 GCA_964618715.1 uncultured Undibacter sp.
CCGAAAACTCTGTAATCCCTCATAAAGTCTCCGGACGGACTCTCAGAATACGCCTACGGCTATTCTACCCCGAGAGCTGGAGTCCCCTCGCCATGAGCGGGACCCGCCGAAATATGCGATCGGCGGCCCGCGGTTGTTGATGGATTCGTTGCTCGCCGCATCACGGTGACGTCTTGCGGCGGGAGGAGCAGCACGTCGGCGAAGGGGTCACCCATTAGGCGGTTTGGCAAGCGGGAAAATACGTCCCTGTCGGCGCGTGCGCCGTTGTTCGTCTCTTTGGCTTCGTCGCTCCCTTGGTTGCGTTCGGTCTTCATTCGACTGGTTGCGGCGTGCGCACCGGTCACCCATCAGGATCAAGGCTGAAGACCGCGCGGGTCGCCGCGCGATCCGCCCCTGGCACGCGTTCCGTGCCCCAGAAAACCCTCCGTTCCCGCCGCGTCCATAAGGTTTGCATCACAGATCCGTGGCTCGCCATCGGCGTCCAACCCTCGGTGGCTCGCGGCTTCGGCGCACCGTCTCGCGGGAGCGCTCCCGCGTGATCGATCGGGACGGCGGCCAATCAGGTCTGGTGGCTTGCATACCAACCCCTTGCGGGCTCGCCGTCCCGGACACGGGCCCGTCAGCCGAAGCAGCGCTCCGGCGCGAACGCCGTGCCGTCCTTCATCACATGGTAGCAGGCCCGCGCCAGCTTGTGCGCCACCGCCTTGCCCGCCACCATGCCGTTGGTTTTCGCCTTCTTGCGCCGATGGTAGCGCCGGGCGCGTTCGTCGTAGCGCACCGCGAAATGAGCCGCCTCGACGAACGCCCAGGCCAGCCAGCGGTTGCCGTTCTTGGCGTTGCCCGCGCCCTTGCGCTTGCCGTTGGAGACCCGCTTGGCCTCGACGCAGCGGCAGTACGACACGTAGTTGCCGACATGCGCGAAGCGTCCGATGTCGCCGGTTTCCAGCGCGATGGTCATCCCCAGGATCTTGCCGATCCCCGGAACCTCCAGCAGACCGCGATAAACCGGCGTCGGGCGCAGCCGCGCCACGATCACCTTCTCCAACCCGGCGATCTCGCCCCGCAGGCAGCCCAGCACCCGCAGCTCGGATCGCGCCGCCAACGCCACGTCCGCCGGCAGACCAAAGCTGTCGACGTCCGCCTCGCCCAGCCGGTCGATGGCGTTGCCGCCCAGGCGCCGGCCGCTGGTGCGCTCCACCGCCGTGGCCATGGACAGATACAGCCGCGTCCGGTGCTGCACCAGCCGGTGGCGCTTGCGCAGCAGATCGCGCAAACCCCGCTCCGCCACCGGGTAGATATAGCCTTCCGGCAACACCCCCAGCCGCATCATGTGCGCGAGCCAGCGCGCGTCCGAGCGGTCGCCGGCATGCTTCAGCCCGCTGTACTGCTGCATCGCCGCCGGGTTCGCCAGACGCACCCGGTAGCCCGCCGCCATCAGACCGTCCACCAGCCAATACCAGTTGTAGGTCGATTCCACCGCCACTCCTTCCATGGCGTCGCGGTATGGCTCCAGAAAACCCAAAATCACCCCAAGATCGTTCACCAGGCGGCGCTCCGCGACAACCCGGTCGCTCTCGTCCAGCACCGTCACGTAGCTGTTGGTGGAATGCAAATCGATCCCGCAATACAATCCCATCTTGGTCTCCTCAATGTCTGGAAAACAACTTCGGTTCTTCAAAGAAAAGTATTTTCCAACTCGGGGAGACCGCCTAGATGGTTATCAAGTCTAGCATTGTAGTATGGCGGCATTCCGGGCCGCGCGGATGATGCGGCCGGCGGCGGTAAAATGCAGGCCGAAGACCTCGACGATCCGTTGATCGCTGTCGGCGCCGGTGGCGTGGGCGGCGGCGCTCTCAAGGGTGCTATCGATCTTTTTGAGGGATGATGAAGAGCGCAATGTTCGGGACAATCTCGGTAGTGGCCACGAATCCTTGAATAAAACGCGTGAAACGCGTAAATTAAGCACATCAGGTTGGAGGTAGACCATGGCGGATGGGAATGACATCACGGTGCCCGCGACCGCATTTTCCAGGAATTTTGGGCGCTATCAAGATCAGGCGCTCGCCGGTGACGTGGTCAAGGTGACCAGCCATGGGCGCGTCGTTGGCGGATATCTGTCCGAAAAAGCCTTGAGGGACTACGAACGGCTGAAGCGCAGGGAGCGCGAAGTCCTGGTCGTCGGCGCACTCCCGGATGATGTGGTGGCCGATATCGAGTCGGCGGAATACGACACCGCGCCGGAATGAGTCTACCGGTTCCGCGGCCTGGATTGGTCATCCGCTATGCCTTTCTCTGGAGCCATGAAGCCGAAGCCGGGATTGACGAGCTGGCCAAGGATCGCCCATGTGCCATTGTCGTCGCCGCGCGGTCTGATCCGAGCGGAGATATCCGCACAATCGTCGCGCCCATAACGCACACACCGCCGGACGATCCCGCCACCTCAATTGAGATACCGCCGGATGTTTGTCGAATGCTGGGTCTCGATGGTAATTGCCAATGGCTCCGTTTCGACGAACTCAATCGCTTCGCGTGGCCTGGTTTCGATCTTCGCCCCATTCCGGGCCGGGCCGGAATCTACGATTATGGGATGCTTCCGCAAAACCTGTTCGAGAAGCTGAAACGGAGTATTTTGCGGCAACAGAATGTACGGCGCGTCGAGGCCGTTCCGAGGGACTGATACCAAATCCTGATGATTCGTTCGGAGCTATGGTGTCGGGCCGCCAGCGCCAGAGGGTTGCGGAACGGATGGCGGCAGGGGTCTCGCAGAGTGTCCGACAGCGCTTGGCGAGGAGCTCTTCGAGCTCGACGATGTCTTTGAAGCTGTTGTTGGCGACGGCCTCGTTGGCCAACGGCCACAGCCGTTCGGCGGGCTGCAATTCCGGGGTATAGGCGGCAGGAACACGAGGATGACGCCGTCGGGTGGCTTGATGTCGTTGCTCGCGTGCCAGCCGGCGTTGTCGATGACGAGGATGACGGTGTTGTCCGGTCCGGCGCCGACCTCCCGGGCGAACGCCTCCAGGGTCGCCTGGAAGGCGGCGGTGTTGACGGTGTTGAACAGGAACCAGACGACCTCGCCGCTGGCCGGGTGGACGAAGCCGTAGAGGTAGAGCCATTGGTAGCGGTGGCGTGATCGGGCGAGCGGGCGGCGGCCGCGCGGCGCCCAGACGCGCCGGATGATCGGCTTCAAGCCGATCCGGTGCTCGTCGAACGCCCAGACCTGGATGTCGGCCCGCGGTTTTGCCGCGCGCGCCTGATCCACGGTTTCGCGGAGTTTTTTTTAAAGGCTTCCTGTTCCTCGGGCGTCGCCGCCTGCTCGTGGCGCGGCCGCGGCGTTTGCCAACTCTGGTCGAGGCGCCGCAGATACGCCCAGCCGCGCTGCGGGTGGACAGGGTCACGGCCGGTCTCGCGCGCGATCCAGGCCGCCACCTTTGGCCCCGTCCACAGCCCGCCGTCCGGCGGCGGACTTGCCACCGCCTCGGCCAGCGACGCCAACTGCTCGGCCGTCAGCAGCGGCTTCGCCCCCTTGTTGGCGCGGCGCCGGTCGCCCAGGCTGTCGGGGCCGCCGGCGTTGTAGCGCCGGACCAGTTTCTCGATCCAACGCACCGAGTAGCCGCTCGCCGCGGCGCACTCCGAGACACTGTTCCCGCTCGCCATCAGCCAGATGATGTGGAAGGGGCCGCGAGCCCCCGAATCATCGGCGCCCCGATATCGCTCGCGGAGAGCCTCGACACTCAAATACCCTTCAATCCGTATCCGTCCGGTCATGATCCCACCATATCTTGTGGCCACAACCTTACGTGAATCACAGTTCAACCGAATCAATCAAGAGGATTTGGTATAAGCCGCGTTGCGAACGCCGTCGTCAATTTGTGCGCGGACCGCCTCGGTCAGGGGCGCGCGAACCTGAGCGGCGAAAGAGGAGATGGGCGTGGTGCCGGCCATGGCGCTCGACCACGCCAGGACTTCGCTGTCTCCGTGCTCCCCGAGCACATAGGCATGAACGGACCTGGGGGAAATGCCCAGGTGGGCGCCGAGCAAGCTTCGAAAGCGGGCGGTATCCAGGATCGTTCCCGAACCGATGACTCGCCCGGCCGGCAAACCGGAAATGCGGGTGGAGATCTGTGTCATCACGTCGACGGGATTTGACGCCACCAAAAGGATCGCGTCCGGAGCCGCAGCCAGCACCCCGCCGATAACGTTCTTGAATACCACCGCGTTGCGTTCAAGAAGCTGCAGGCGGGTTTCTCCCGGCGCCTGACCGACGCCCGCGGACAAGATCACCACCTGGGCGCCATCGAGATCCGAATAGTCGCCGGCGCGGACGATCACCGAGGACGTGAATGGCGTCGCATGGGAGACGTCCTGC
>CAZUDR010000341.1:0-4355 GCA_964618715.1 uncultured Undibacter sp.
GACCATGGAAGGACTTGAACGCGACATCCTCGCGCGCCTTGCGATCGGAGATCCCTACAGCGCCGAAGAACTGCGACATGAGCCGGGCAGTGCCTGACCGAAATGCCTGATAACGACCCTCCAAGTTCCAGCAGTTTCGAGCCACGCCAGTTACCGGTGCCGCTGGCGCAGGTACGCCCGAACGGCGGCAACTGGCTGCTGCGCGCCCTGCGCAAGCTGTTCCGCTGGCGCGGCAGCACAATTCGCGCCGACCTCACGGATGTGCTCGATGCCATGACGCCCGGCGAATCCGGCTTTTCGCCGGAGGAAAGCCGGATGCTCAAGAACATCCTCGGGCTGCGCGAACGTCGCGTCGGTGACGTCATGGTGCCGCGCGCCGACATTGTCGCCGTGCAGCAGGAGATGCATCTGGGCGAGCTGATGCGCACGTTCGAGGGCGCGGGTCATTCGCGCCTGGTCGTCTATGATGACACGCTCGACGATCCGGTCGGCATGGTGCACATCCGCGACCTGATTGCCTTCATGACCGCGCGTGCGGCGGTCGATCCCGAAAAGAACGCGAAGCGCAAGAAGCCGCTGCCTGCCGGGCTCGATCTCAAGTCCATCAATCTTGCCATGCCGCTGTCAGCGGCCAAAATCGTGCGCGAAATCCTGTTCGTGCCGCCGTCGATGCGGGTGATGGACCTGCTCGCGCGCATGCAGGCATCACGCATTCATCTCGCGCTCGTCGTCGACGAATACGGTGGCACCGACGGACTGGCGTCGATCGAGGACATCGTCGAGCAGATCGTCGGCGAGATTGCCGACGAGCACGACGAGGACGAATTGCCGTCGGTGGTGCGCCAGCCCGACGGCACATTCATTGCCGACGCGCGCGCCAGCCTGGAAGACGTGACCGCTATCGTGGGCAACGACTTCGACGTCGGCGACGCCGCCAAGGAGGTCGACACCCTCGGCGGCTATCTGGTCACCTGTGCCGGACGGTTGCCCCTGCGCGGTGAACTGATCCCCGGCCCGGGTCTTTTCGAATTCGAGGTGCTCGATGCCGATCCGCGCCGGGTGACGCGCGTCCGCATCACCCGGCTGAAGGAGAAACGCGTGCGCCCCCGCGAACCGCGCCGGCGCAGCGAGTCGGAGTCACCTGCGCCGCCCGGCAGCAACCCTCACCAGTCGCTTGCCCACGACAACGACGATGCCGCCGCGCAGAAGGATGCCGGCCGATCCGGCTCGTCCGCCACCGCGCGCAACCGGTGAGGCCGATGCGCATAGCCCATGCGATCGTGCTCGCCTATGGCTGGCGGCGGGCCGGAATCGCGTTCGCCGCGGGCATCATTTCGGCGCTGGCGTTGGCGCCGTTCAACGCCTGGCCTGTGCTGTTCGTGACCTTCCCGGTGCTGGTCTGGCTGGTCGACGGCTCGACGTCAGGCCGCTGGAGCGGCGCCTGGTCGGCGGCAATCGCCGGCTGGTGCTTTGGCTTCGGCTACTTTCTGGCCGGCCTCTACTGGGTCGGCTACGCCTTCCTTGTCGACGCGGAGACGTTCGGGTGGTTGCTGCCGATCGCGGTGGCCGGCCTGCCGGCCTATCTCGCGATCTATCCGGCGCTCGGGCTTGCGGCCGCCCGGCTGATCTGGGTGCGCGGACCGGCGCGCATCCTGGCGCTGGCGGTGGCGCTGACCGCCGCCGAATGGCTGCGGGGCCATTTGCTGAGCGGATTTCCCTGGAACACGTTCGGCCAGGCGCTGGGCAAACCGCTGGCGCTGGCGCAGGCAATCTCTCTGGTGGGTCTCTGGGGGCTCACGTTTATCGCTGTCGCCGTCTTTGCGAGTCCCGCCGTGATCGCGGACGATGCCAAGGATACGCCCCACCGCTACCGCGCGCCGATCATCGCGTTGGTGCTGCTGGCCGCACTTGCGGGTTACGGCGTGGCGCGGCTGGTCATGCATCCGACCACATATGTCAGCGGCGTGAAGCTGCGCATCATGCAGCCCGCCCTGCAGCAGGACCAGAAATTCAACTACGCCGCCAGGGACCAGATCATGGCGCGCTATCTGGACCTGTCCGATCGTGCGACCGGGCCGGAGTCGCGCGGCGTGCGCGACGTGACCCACCTGATTTGGCCGGAATCGGCGTTTCCCTTCTTCCTGACGCGCGAGCCGGGCGCACTGGCGCAGATTGCCGCGCTGCTGAAACCGGGCACGGAGCTGATCACAGGCGCGGTGCGCGCCGCGCCCGAGGCTTCTGCCGAGCAGCTGCGCGCATACAATTCAGTCTATGTCATCGATCCCGACGGGTCGGTACGCGGCATTTACGACAAGGTGCATCTGGTGCCGTTCGGCGAGTACCTGCCGTTCCAGACCTTGCTTGAAAAGATCGGACTGCAGCAGCTCACCAAGGTCGCCGGCGGCTTTCTTTCCGGCGGGCGCCGCCGCGCCATGGACGTGCCCGGTGCGCCGAAAATGCTGTCGTTGATCTGCTACGAGGCGATCTTTCCCGCCACGGCCGTGCCAAGCGGCGAACGGCCCGGCTGGCTTGTCAACGTCACCAACGATGGCTGGTTCGGCAACAGTACGGGACCCTACCAGCACTTCGAACAGGCGCGGCTTCTCGCCATCGCGGAAGGTTTGCCGCTGGTGCGCGCCGCAAACACCGGAATCTCCGCTGTCATCGATCCGGTTGGCCGTGTCATCAAGTCGTTGCCGCTGGGTGCGGAAGGCGTGCTCGATGCGCCGCTGCCGGAAGCGATCGCACCAACGGTATTCGTCTCCGTCGGCGACTACGTTGTCTTGCTATTATTGGTAGCGAGTCTGGTTGTAATCGGTCGACGAAGATTGCAACGATAGATTGTTACAACAAATACGGACGTCCGTTGAGTTGTTGCACGATCGCGCATTGCGCGCCTGTGTGGATTCACCCGAAACCCGCTGAAAGTTCTCGGTAATTATCCGATGATGCGCATTGCAGATTCCACCGGATACAAATCACGGATTGCGCATAGGTAGTAAAATGTGACATTACGATCTTCAATGGTTTCATAGGAGATATTTATGGCGAAGAAGGCGCCCAATCCGATCGACAAGCACGTGGGGTCCCGCGTGCGGATGCGTCGGATGATGCTGAACATGAGTCAGGAAAAGCTCGGCGATGCCCTGGGGCTGACCTTCCAGCAGGTACAGAAGTACGAAAAAGGTACCAATCGCATTGGCGCCAGCCGGCTACAGCAGATTGCTCACATTCTCCAGGTTCCGGTCTCGTTTTTCTTCGAGGGTGCGCCTCATATTCCGGGCCAGGCCAGTGGCATGAACGAAGCGCCGTCACCGGCCTATGTGTCTGATTTTCTCGCGACTTCCGACGGCCTGTCGCTGACGAAGGCGTTCATGCGCATCAAGAACAGCAAATTGCGCCGCCGTATCGTCGATCTCGTCGAACAAATCGCCGGCGACGGCGACTGATTTACGGCTGATCCCACCTTGTTTCCGGCGGCTGCCCACACCGCCCGCATCTTGACCTCGCCGTCTGCCACTGCTTGAACCACCCCCAAATGAAACGACGCGGCTTCACAACCCGCGCCACGGAGGAGTTTGCAGTGGCTCACACGAATTTTCTTTTTACCAGCGAATCCGTTTCGGAAGGCCATCCTGACAAGGTCTGCGACCAGATTTCCGACGCGGTGCTCGATGCTTTCATCGCCAATGACTTGAAACTCGGCATTGCCGACGACAGCCTCGTCAATACACGTCTCGGCTGCGAGACACTGACCACGACAAACAAGATCGTCATCGCCGGCGAAGGCCGCGGCCAGTCACCATTTTTCGCCAAGCACGGCGACAAGGTCGTTGTGAACCGCGAGCTGATTTCGGAAATCGCGCGCGGCGTGGTCAAGGATATCGGCTACGATCAGGACGGTTTTTCAGACTACGGCGCAGACGTCGAGGTGCTGTTGCACGGCCAGTCGCCCGACATCGCCATGGGCGTCGACGCCAAGAAGAAGAAGGGCAAGGAAGAAGAAGGCGCGGTCGACCAGGGCATGATGTTCGGCTTCGCCTGCACCGAAAGCGAGGTCTACGAAAAGAACTCGTTCATGCCGGCGCCGATCTATTTCGCGCACAAGATCCTCAAGATGCTCGCCGACAAGCGCCACTCCGGTCAGCTGGCCGATCTGCAGCCCGACTCCAAGAGCCAGGTCACGGTCAAATACGTCAACGGCAAGCCGGTCGGCTGCACCAAGGTGGTCGTTTCGACCCAGCACAAGTCGCACAGCCGCAACAACAAGAAGTACACGCCCGGCCTGATCAAGGAGATGATTTCCGACGCGGTCGAGAGCGCGCTGCCGAAGGGCTGGATGCCGGCGGCTACTT
>CAZUDR010000342.1:0-4351 GCA_964618715.1 uncultured Undibacter sp.
CTTCGACGAGCCGCGTTTTCACCGGCTCGACGTCGTCGCGGGAGAGTTTGGAGCGCATCAGGCGGACTCCACAATTGATGTCATAGCCGACTCCGCCCGGTGAGATGACACCGCCTTCGTCCGGATCGGTGGCGCAGACGCCGCCGATGCAGAAGCCGTAGCCCCAGTGGATATCGGGCATGGCCAGGCTGGCGGTTTGGATGCCGGGCAGGAAGGCGACATTGGCCACCTGTTCGAGGGCCTGATCCTCGCGGATCATTTCCATCAAGCGATCGTCGGCATAGACAACCCCGTCGACGCGCATTCCCGCGCGGTACGACTGGGGAATGCGCCACGACACCTCGTCGATGCGCTCCAGCGGTCCGTAGTATTTTTCCTTGGGCATGACGGCACCGGCGGTGCTTTTGGCGAAGTTTCAGATATCGACAATGACTTCGGCCAGCCAGCGGCCGGCCTGCTGTTCGAGCTTCAGTCCGTGGTAGGTGATGGCTTTGACCTCGTGATCCAGCTGGTGCCGGGCCGGGTCGATTGGTTCGCCATGGGCAGTCGCGACCAACCCGGTGGGACCGAACTCAATTTCGAACCGGCACAGCAGCAAGTGGCGCACGTCGTAGAGATAGAGCAGTTCGTTCAACCAATCGAGTAGCAGCAATTCGGACAATTCGCCTTCGACCGCAACCGGAACCGACAGGCTGGGGCGAATGCTGTCCAGATCGGTGACGATCATCGAGAACAGCCCCCGCGCGGCGTCTGCAAACAGCGCGTGGGGATCGTCGGCCCAAACGCGCAAGCCCAAGTCGGCAGTGTGCTCGAAGGTCTCGTAGGGCATCGGCGCTCCGGCAAGTCGACAGCGAACCATGGGGCGGGCAGTCCCCATATGCCGGCCCGCTTCCAAGGCCGATTATACGCGTGCCAGCGAGCCTTCGTTGACAGGGGGGGCCACCCTCCTATAATTTCTAACCGCGTGCTGGACCGATAAAGCTCAAGAGGGCCCGTACGCCGGGCGGGTTCGCACCAGCAACATGGCTCAATTCGCGAGCCAGGGAGAATAAGGATCATGGGAAACGTCACTGAATTTACCGACGGAAATTTCCAGGCAGAAGTCTTACAGTCTGCCGAACCGGTTTTGGTCGATTTCTGGGCTCCCTGGTGCGGCCCCTGCCGCATGATTGCTCCGTTGGTGGAAGAATTGGCTGGCGAGTACGGTGGAGCCGTCAAGGTTGGCAAGATCAACATCGACGACAACCCGGGCCCAGCCCAGACCTACGGCGTGATGAACATCCCAACGCTGCTGCTATTCAAGCAGGGCGAAGTCATCGAGCGGTTCGTCGGCGTGCAGCCCAAGGCCAAGCTGCAGCAAGCCATGGACGCCGCCAAGGGCTAAGCCGCTTCGATTCGCATCGGATCCTATGGCATTCCGAGTGCGTGTCCGCGCGCTGCTGGCAGTAGCCCCGCTGTCACTGGGCTGCTGCATGACCGACGGCCGGCACATTCGGCCTCAACTTCGTTGCCGGGCTCAGCCGAAGAATGCGATTGGGCAAACTTTACCGGTTAAGTTGCCGAATCGATTCGGTCCCTTCTGCATCCCATCGAGGAGGCTGAAGGAGCTGGGTCGCTCACCAGCGCGCGGATTCCAGTCATGTCACCGGACGAACATCCTGACAATCCGATGTCCGCCGAGCCGTCGTCGCGGTCGCCCGCGCCGGAAATGCGTGTCGACGCGGCCCACGTTCGCGCCGACGATCCGGCGGCCGTTGCTCAGCGCGCCGAACCGGTCGAAGTGAAGGCCGCGCCGATCGAGAGCACCGCGAGCGTCACCGCGCAGCATGTGCGGCTGCAGGCAACCCAACTCGCCTCGCATCTGCAGCGGCAGCAATCGGCGGTCGACCATCGCGAAAGCGAGCTGAATGCGCGAATGGCCGCGATGGAAAACCAGATTCGCGCGGCGCGGGTATGGCTCGACGAGCGGCATGCCGAATTGGCCGCCCAGGCGGCCGAATTGGACGAGCGCGAACGGGAGCTGGCGAGGCGCGAGTCGAACCTGCCCGGCGGCAAGCAAGACCGTTCGGTGTCGCCAGGTCGCAAGCAGGCCCATTTCGTCAAGGGAGAATCGCGAACTGCCGGCGAATCGTTGGACGCGGACCGCGAGAGTCTGGCTCGGGCCGAAGTGCTGTTGCTGGACCAACAGGAAGAGTTGGAACGCGAACGCCGCGAGTTGGCCGATGCGCGGTTGGCATTTGGCGAAGCCATGCAGGCCGAGCGTGAGAAGGTGGACGCGGAACGGCGGCGTCAAAGAGCGCAGGACGACCGAAATCGCCAGGACCTCGAACGCCGCTCCGAGGAGTTGGCCGCCCGCAGCGCGGCGCTCGAGGCGATGCGTGCCGACGTGAAACGCGCCCAATCCGAGGCCCTGGAACTGCGACTCGCGACCGAAGAACTGTGGACACGACTGCGTGGCTCGATGGCACCGGCCGAGGTTACGCAGTCGCTGGCGCAAACACGGCTGAAACTGGCCGAGGAACACCGCCTTGAGCGATCCGAGCTGATCGCCGAACGGGAAGAAGTCCAACAGCTTGCCCGCCAGGTTGCGCGACAGTACGACAAGCTGGTGGGGGAACGGGAAGAAGTCCAGGCCTGGGTCAAAGCCCGGCAGGAGGAGTTGGAACAGTACGCCGGCTCGCTAGCGGCCCGCGAGCGGGAGATCGACCGAGATCGGAGTGCGAACGAAGAAAAAGCGGCTGCCTGGCGGAGCGAACGAGCGCGGCTCGAGCAGGAAATTCGCCGGCTATTGCGCACGGCCAAACAGGAGGCGGGCGGGGCCGCCGCTTGAAAGGTGGTTTCCGCGATAACCTGGTTTAGTCGGCTCGGCTGATATCGCCCAAGGAGCCGGTCTGGCCGGGACTCTCGGGCACATTCTTTAGCGCCTCGACGATGGCAGCTTGGGCCAGACGCATGCCGGCGAGAAGCTCGTTCTGTCGAAACCAGGGTTCGCTGGTGCCGTTGATATGCGTGATGCGCTTGGCCGCCAACTGTTGCCAGCTCAGTCCATTGGCCAAATGCCACGCGGCGGCCTGAGTGGCGCGTTGATCGAGGCGCCCGCGGCCCATTGCCACCAACAATTCCTTGACACCCGATTCGGTCGTGACGGTTTCCAGCGGCACGATTTTGTAGGGGATTTGAGGGCGTGGTTCCTTTTTGCCGTGTTCCAGGCAGACGGTGGCGACCTTGAATTGGCCGACCTGCTCGGGCGCGACATTGAACATGCCGCCGCCCATGCCACCGCCGCCCATGCCGCCACCCATGCCGCCCATGCCGCCGCCCATGCTTTGATTTCCGCCGCCGCCGCTGCCGCTGCGGCCGCCACCGCCGAGGTTTTGCGCCAGAACGGGCACGCCGGCGAAGGCATCGGGCAGGCGGACGTTGAGCGGTTTCTTGGTCTTGTTTTTGATCAGCACGCGCGACTCGGTATCGTCTTTGGGAATGAGCCGGACCTCGATGTCTTGAGCATCGATGGCGGCGAACATTTCGACGGTGCGATCCGCGGGATTTGGCTTGCGGAGGTTCTTCGTGCCACGGTCGGCCGAGAACGCAGCGGCCGGTATCGCCAGGAGCGATACGCACAGCCCGGTACGTATCCAATATCGTGCGGACGAGGTCATGATCGAGTCCTCCCTCTCACTCTGTTCCGGATGTGTCGCGCAGTGGCCCATGCGGACTGGGGGCAGAGGCGCATTCGTACGCATGCCGCATTGCCGCCGGGGACCACCTCTAGAATAACCCCGAGGACCCGAAATACCAACCTTTTTCGCCCGGGATGCGTCTCCTGGAAACACCGGTGCCTTGCGGGGGTGGCGCCACGCTCCCAGAAGCCAAAAAAGCCCGCCGAAACGTTCGTTCGACGGGCTTTCTGGAAATTGCAACAGCCTGGCCAGCGGCAGCGGACTCGACCCGCCGCCGGTCGCACTAATACATGTCGTAGTCGCCGCCGTGTCCGGCACCGCCCTTTTTCTCATTCTTGGGCTTTTCGGCGATTAAGGCATCGCTGGTCAACAGCAGGGTGGCCACGCTGGCCGCGTTTTGTAGCGCCGTACGGGTCACCTTAGTGGGGTCGATCACTCCGGCCTTCACCAGGTCTTCATAGGTGTCGGTGGCCGCGTTGTAGCCGACGTTGCCTTTCGCCTCGATGACCCGTTCGCAGACGATGCCGCCATCCTGTCCGGCATTGTTGGCGATGGTGGTGAGCGGAGCGCGGCATGCGCGGAGCACGATGTTGTAACCGACTTCTTGATCGCCCGAGAGGTCTTCGGCCTTCAAGCTGGAAATGGCCCGCAGCAGGGCCACGCCGCCGCCG
>CAZUDR010000343.1:0-4349 GCA_964618715.1 uncultured Undibacter sp.
CGCGGTCTTCGCCGCCGCGTAGCCGAACTCGCGATAGGGCGGGTAGCGGCCCCAGTCCTTGTCTCCGCCGGAAAGCAGGTCGAACAGGATCGCACCGGGCACGATGGGTACACGGGCCTCGCGCACCTGGAATCCGCGCCCCTGTTCGCGCAACCATGCCTGCGCGCCCGAGGCGGCGTCGAGCCCGAAGGCCGAGCCACCGGACAATACGACGGCGTCGATGCCTTCCACGGTCTGCGCCGGATCGAGCAGGGCGGTCTCGCGCGTGCCCGGGCCGCCGCCGCGGACATCGATGCTCGCCACCACGGCGGTGTGGAACACCACCACGGTCGCGCCGGAGCCGAGCCTGTCGTCGCCCGCATGACCGACGTTCACGCCGGCAACATCGGTGATCAGGTTGCGCAGGTTTGCCATGTCATCAACCGAATATCACATCCGCGCCAGCACGGGCACCGGCACCTTGCCATTGCCACAGTTGGCCGGGCATACCCGGTCCCATGCACAGCGACGTCACCATCATCGCCGCCCTGATTGCCGGGCTGGTCAGCTTCCTGTCACCTTGCGTCCTGCCACTGGTGCCGCCCTATCTGGTCTTTCTGGCGGGCACCTCGCTGGAGCGCTTTGCCGACCGCGAGCCCGAACCGCAGGTCAGGCGCGAGACAGTCGTCGCGGCGCTTCTGTTCGTCGCCGGCTTCTCCACCGTATTTGTCGCGCTGGGTGCCAGCGCAAGCGTGATCGGCGCGCTGATCCGTGCCTGGTCCGGCCCGCTGGCCACCATTGCCGGCATCGTGATCATCATCATGGGGCTGCACTTCCTCGGGGTCACGCCGATCGCCTTCCTGCACCGGCAGAAACGGATGGAGGTGGCAAGGCCCGTCGGCCTGTGGGGCGCCTACGTCATCGGGCTTGCCTTTGCGTTCGGCTGGACGCCGTGCATCGGGCCGATCCTGGCAGCGATCCTGGCGGTGGCGGCATCCGAGCAGACGGTGGCAAAAGGGGCAGGTCTTCTCGCCGTCTATTCGCTCGGGCTCGGCATTCCTTTCGTCATCGCGGCTTTTGCCGTGGAGCCGTTTGCCGCCTTCATTGCGCGCTTCAAGAACTACCTGCACCGGGTCGAGCAGGTGATGGGCGGTCTGCTGGTGCTGACCGGGATCGCGTTCCTTACCGGCACGGTCAATCACATGAGTTTCTGGCTGCTGGAAACCTTCCCGGCGCTGGGCAAAATCGGCTAGCGGATACAGGAAACCCGCCCCGGCGAACCGGGGCGGGTTGAAATTGCAGACGGCGTTTCGAGGTTACTCGAGCTCGGCGTAGGAGCCGTCCTTCTTCCACTCATAGAAGACGTAGTCGAGCTTGGTGATGTCGCCCTTCTTGTCGTAGGAGATCGGGCCAAGCACCGTGTCCCATTTGCCCGCCCTGACCGTTTCGGCGACCTTCTTCGGATCCGTGGTCTTCGCCTTGTTGGCGGCCTGCGCCCAGATCTGCATCGAGGCATAGGTGTAGAGCGTATAGCCTTCAGGATCGATGCCCTTGGCCTTGAAGCTCTTGACCACCTTGGCGGCGGTTGGGCGCTTGCGCGGGTCGGGACCGAAGGTGAACAGCATGCCCTCGCCGGCATCGCCGGTGATCGACCAGAACTCGTTGGTGGCGAGCGCGTCACCCGAGATCAACTGCGAGTCCATGCCCTGCGCCCGCATCTGACGCAGGATGAGGCCCGCCTCGGTGTGGTAGCCGCCGACATAGACGACATCGATCGATGCTGCCTTCATGCGGGAGACGAGCGCGTTGAAGTCCTTCTCGCCTGCGGTATAGGCCTCGTACATCTTCTCGTTCAGGCCGGCCTTGTTGATCGCCTTCTTGGTCTCGTCGGCGAGACCTTTGCCGTAGGTCGACTTGTCGTGAAGGATGGCAATGTTCTTGCCCTTGTATTGGTCGACGAGGTACTTGCCGGCGACGGCGCCCTGCTGGTCGTCACGGCCGCAGACGCGGAACGTGTTCCACATGCCGCGTTCGGTGAATTTCGGGTTGGTCGATGCGGGCGTGATCTGCAGTACGCCGGCTTCGGCATAGACGTCGGACGCCGGGATCGAGGAACCCGAGCAGAAGTGGCCATTGATGAACGGCACCTTCAGGCCGACCAGTTTTTCGGCAACGGCGCGCGCCTGCTTGGGATCACAGGCGTCGTCTTCCATGGCGATCTTGATCTTTTTGCCGAGCACACCGCCCGCAGCGTTGATATCGATGACGGCGAGATCAGCGCCGTTCTTGAACTGCTGGCCGAACGAGGCGTATTGCCCCGTCAGGGGCCCGGCGACACCGACCGTGATGTCCTGCGCAGATGCCACGCCGGCAAATGCGAGTGACAGACCGGCAGCCAATCCGGTTAGCCGCAACATCTTCATGTTTTGCTCCTCTGAGAACCAATGACAACTGCGGGTAATGGCGGCGGCCCGCGGCGCCGAAAGCCATTGGGGTCCTATTGTCTCCGGATTTGCACGGAAGTCATCACCCAGAAGGCCAATCCGGGCGGATTTTTAGGTCGTCGGGCGGCGCTCGCGCCAGCCGAAGGGGCCGGCGCGCTCATAGAGCCAGGGGTATTGCCGGGCCATCTGGTTAACGCGCGTCATCCGGAAGGACACGGACGCGACCACAATCACGTACAGCGTGTCCGCAATGTAGGACGGTAGCGACAGGATGTCGCCCTCGAACAGAGCGAAATGCAGAAACCGCACCCCGCCGCCGAGCAGCAGCATATAGGCAATGACGTACCAATAGGGCCGCCAGGTCACAGAAATTGCACGGCCGGCGAGCAGCGCCGCCCCGCCGCCGATGATGCCGGTAACCATCAGCACCTGAAGCCAGGATTCCGTTTCATAAAGGCCGCTCATTTCATTCGTTCCGACAGCGCGTTTGCGGTTCCGGGTTCGGGGGAAGTCTGCCGTCAGTGCCGACCGCCCTCAAGATAGGCAGCCCGAACCTCCGGCCGTTGCAGGAGGTCGCGACCCGGCCCCGACATGGTAATCAGGCCGTTCACCATCACGTAGCCGCGGTGCGCAAGCTTGAGCGCATGATAGGCGTTCTGCTCGACCAGAAACACGGTGAGCCTCTCACGTTCGTTGAGTTCGCGGATGGCATCAAAAATCTGTTTCACCAGCAGCGGCGCCAGGCCGAGCGATGGTTCGTCGAGCAACAGCAGCCGCGGCCGGCTCATCAGCGCGCGCCCGATCGCCAGCATCTGCTGCTCGCCACCCGACAGCGTTCCACCGCGTTGGCCAATGCGTTCTTTCAGACGCGGAAACAGGCGGAAGACCCGTTCAATGTCCTCATCAAAGTGCGACTGGCCACTGACGGTCGCGCCCATCTGCAGGTTTTCCAGAACTGTCATGCGTCCGAAAATGCGGCGACCTTCCGGTGCCTGCGCAATCCGCAGGCGCGCAATTTCATGTGTGTTCATCCCGGTGATGTCGCGCCCTTCGAACAGAATGCGGCCTTCGCGCGGACGAGGGTCGCCAAATATAGTCATCATCAGCGTCGACTTGCCGGCGCCATTGGCGCCGATCATGGCGACGATCTCGCCCGAATTGACCTCGATGTCGACGCCCTTGAGCGCGATGATGTTGCCGTAATATGTCTTCACGCCGTGCACCGCGAGTAGCGGCATGGCCGGCGCGTCAGCAGTTGCCGTATGCGATGCCGATGCATTGGTGCTCACAGGCCGGCCTCCGCATGGGCTTCGTCGACCTCTTCGTCATGCACGCCGAGATACGCAGCAATCACCTTGGGATCGTCACGCACGGACTCCGGTTTCCCGTCGGCAATCTTGATGCCGTAGTCGAGAACGACGATGTGATCGGAAATTTCCATGACCACCGACATGTCATGCTCGATCAGCAGAATGGACGTGTCGTGTTCGGCGCGGATAAACAGCAGGAGTTCGTTGAGCTCAGCGCTCTCACGGGCGTTCAGACCCGCAGCAGGCTCGTCCAGGCAGAGCAACACCGGATCACTGCACATCGCGCGGGCGATTTCGAGGCGGCGCTGGGCGCCATAGGGCAGGGCGCCGGCCGGGTCGTCGGCGCGGTCAATTAGCCCGATGCGGTCAAGCCAGTAACGGGCCCGGCCAACGGCGGCGCGTTCGGCGGCGGTAAAGGAGGTGAACCGGAGCAATCCGAGGAGCGTCATGCCTGACGCCAGCATCAACGGATTGTGCTGCGCCACCATAAGGTTCTCCAGCGCGGTCATGCCGGCGAAAAGGCGGATGTTCTGGAAGGTTCGTGCGACGCGGGCGACCTTGGAAATGCGAAAGTCGAACAGGCGCTCGAGCAGGTAGTCGGTTCCATCGGCATGGC
>CAZUDR010000344.1:0-718 GCA_964618715.1 uncultured Undibacter sp.
CAGCAACGGCCAGGACAAGCAGGGCCACGCCGTCTTCGGCGATGTCGCCTATTCGGCCGACATCAAGGGCCTGCCGCCGGAAAGCATGACCACGATGGCCGGGCTCGACGTCTGGATCGTCGACGCGTTGCGCAAGAACCCGCATCCGAGCCATTTCAATCTCGACGAGGCACTGGCCTGGATCGACCGCATCAGGCCCAAACGGGCCATCCTGACCAACCTGCACAGCGACCTCGATTACAACTGGCTGCGCGACAACATTCCGCCCAATGTGGAACCGGCTTATGACGGATTGACCTTTTCGGTCGACTGACCATAGGCCGAACACGCGGGTCGATTAACTGATGAATATCAGCAATGTGTGGCTGAACTCTCATGTGGCGTCCCATCCAGAGCCATAAAGAGATATTCCATAATATGTCTTATGCGAATCCGTCATCTGCGATAGAAGCCAGGCGTCGCCGAGCGCCCGTCTGTCGTGCCGGCCTTTAGGTTCGAGCCTGTGAAGCCATCCCGGGACATCACCCGCCTGATCGAGATCATGGCCGCGCTGCGCACCCCCGGCACGGGCTGTCCGTGGGACCTCGAGCAGACCTTCGAGACCATCGCGCCATATACGCTGGAGGAAGCCTACGAGGTGGCCGACGCCATCGCGCGCGGCGATCTCGACCACCTCAGGGACGAACTGGGTGACCTGCTGCTGCAGGTCGTCTTTCAC
>CAZUDR010000344.1:728-4325 GCA_964618715.1 uncultured Undibacter sp.
GATTTCGGCGACGTCGTCGACAGCATCACCACCAAGCTGATCCGCCGCCATCCCCACGTCTTTGCCGACGAGCACGGCCGCACGGCCGAGGCCGTCAAGGGGCTGTGGGAACGCATCAAGGCCGAGGAGAAGGCCGAACGTGGCGAGGTGGCCGGGACGGGCGCGCTCGCCGGCG
The DNA here is from genome assembly GCA_964618715.1 of uncultured Undibacter sp. Lineage (GTDB taxonomy): Bacteria > Pseudomonadota > Alphaproteobacteria > Rhizobiales > Xanthobacteraceae > Pseudolabrys. Next base: position 904 of record CAZUDR010000344.1, read on the forward strand.
TGCCGGTCTCCCTGCCCGCATTAACCCGGGCCCTGAAGCTGCAGAACAAGGCCGGCCAGGTCGGCTTCGACTGGAACGACCCGCGCGCCGTGCTGGCCAAGATCCGTGAAGAAGCCGACGAGATCGAGGCTGCGCTCGATGGCGGCGACGGTGCCGGGACGGCAGCGGAAGTCGGCGATCTGCTGTTCGCCGTCGTCAATCTCGCCCGCCATGTGCAAGCCGACCCGGAAGGCGTGTTGCGGGCCACCAACGCCAAGTTCGAGCGTCGTTTTGCGGCCATCGAGCAGGCGCTCGCGGCCCGCGGCAGAACGCCGAAGGACGCGACGCTCGCGGAAATGGATGCGCTCTGGGACGAGGCCAAGGCGGCCGAGAAAAGCTAGACGCCGAACCTCGCCCTGACCTGTGCCGCCTTGTCGGCATCGGCCCTGACTGTCACGTGCAGGCGCCCGTCCTGGCCCATGTCCTTTTCCAGCACCTCGGCGTGCCGGTAGAGCCAGCTCAGGCCTGCGCCGTCTGTGGCATCGAGCGAGACGTCGATCGTCTGCCGGTTCTCGCCCAGGCGCCGCTCGATCGCCTCGCTCAGCCGTTCAAGCCCCTCGCCCGTTACCGCCGACGTCAGCACCGGATGCGGCTCCGCTGCCTGCCGCTCCGCCAGATTGGCCAGCCTGGCACGGCCTTCGCCATCGACCCGGTCGATCTTGTTCCACACCTCGATCAGCCGCGGGTCGGCGGCCGCGATGCCGAGCTCGCCCAGCACCTTCTCGACGTCCTGTGACTGCGCCGCTGCATCCTCATGCGACATGTCGCGCACATGCAGAATGATGTCGGCTTCAATGACCTCCTCCAGCGTGGCCCGGAATGCCGCGACAAGCATTGTCGGAAGCTCGGAAATGAACCCGACGGTGTCGGAGAGGATCACGCGGCTGCCGTGCGGCAGATCGACGGCGCGCAGGGTGGGATCAAGCGTGGCGAACAGCATGTCGGCGGACAGCACCCGCGCGGCCGTCATGCGGTTGAACAGCGTCGACTTGCCCGCGTTTGTGTAGCCGACCAGCGCCACGATCGGATACGGCACGCGCCTGCGGCTGTCGCGATGCAGCTTCCGGGTGCGCTTGACCTTGTCGAGTTCGGCCTCGATGCGCCTGATGCGTTCGTCGATCGCACGGCGGTCGGCCTCGATCTGCGTTTCGCCCGGCCCGCCGAGAAAACCGTAGCCGCCGCGCTGCCGCTCGAGATGGGTCCAGGCGCGCACCAGCCGCGTCTTCTGGTAACTGAGATGCGCCAGTTCGACCTGCAGCGAGCCTTCGCGGGTGCGCGCGCGGCGCCCGAAGATTTCCAGGATCAGGCCTGTACGGTCGAGCACCTTCGCATTCCAGGCCTTCTCCAGGTTGCGCTGCTGCACCGGCGAGATCGGGCAATCCATCACGACGATGGAGGCATCATGCGTCGTCACCAGGCCGGCAATCTCGTCAACCTTGCCCCTTCCGATATAGGTGGCGGGCCGGATGGCGGTGAGGGTGACCAGTCCCTCCTCCACCACGTTGAGATCGATGGCGCGTGCAAGCCCCGCCGCCTCGGCCAGGCGCGCCTCCGGCGTGCGCGCGTCGCCGGACTCGCGCGCGGCGCTGCCCCGGGACGACGGTTGCCGCACCCACGGCTCGATGACGATGGCGCGACCGGTCTCGCCGGACGTCTGCGTCCGGCTCAGCAGATCAGCGCGCTGGTCGCGACGCCGCGGTTCCAATCAGGCTTTGTCTCCCGCCGCCGGCGGTTCGTCGCCGCCCTCGAACAGCTGGATGGGGTGTCCCGGCATGATGGTCGAGATCGCGTGCTTGTAGACGAGCTGGGAGTGTCCGTCCCGCCGCAACAGCACGCAAAAATTATCGAACCAGGTCACCACCCCCTGCAATTTCACACCATTGACCAGGAAGATGGTGAGCGGGACTTTGCTTTTGCGAACGTGATTGAGAAATGTGTCTTGCAGGTTCTGCGCACGATCGGCTGCCATGGCCGTGTTCCATTTTATTGCTCGCGTCTGGCGCGCGAGACCATCGTTGTCCCCTGATCCCTGCATGCGTTGCCGTGCACGCACCGCCTCACCCCACGCGAGAAGCGGTCAAGACCCGGGAACCGCTATTAGATGGCACGCGCTCCCCCGGTGCAAGCACGTGTTGTCACAAATTCACTCAAATATTTGATTTAAAATGCGTTTTATTAACCTGCCGATTGCTGCAAGACGGGGCAGACAGCGCGCGTCCGCGGCTCGCCCTATGAGATCGCGGCGTACCGGTGATAGTCGCGGCGCAGCCGTGTTGCGATCAGTCCCGGGCCACCGTTGCCGACCGGGCGTCCGTCAATTCGCACAACCGGCAGCACGATCTGGCTGGCCGAGGTGATGAAGGCCTCGCGCGCGGCATAGGCCTCCTCGACGGTGAAAGCGCGCTCCTCGAAGCGCAGCCCCTGCGCCCTGAGCATGTCGATGACGACCGAGCGCGTGATGCCCGGCAGAACGTCATGGCCGAGCGGATGGGTGATCAGCGTGCCGTCCCGATCGACGATCCATGCGTTGGAGGAGGCCCCCTCGGTGACACGGCCCTGACCGTCAACCAGCCAGGCTTCGCGCGCGCCCTGCTCGCGCGCGGCCTGTTTGGCGAGCACGTTGGGCAGCAGGGCCACCGATTTGATATCGACCCGTCCCCAGCGGATGTCGGGCACTGTGATGACGCCAACGCCTTCCGCCGCCAGCTGCTCCAGCCGCGCCGTGTCGTTGCCGCGCGCCAGCACGACCACGGTGGGTCGCGGGGCGGGTGATGGAAACGGGAAATCCCGTGGCGCCACGCCGCGGGTGACCTGCACATAGACGACGCCGTCGCGCACGCGATTGCGGCGCACCGTCTCGCGCAGCACGACGGACAGGGCGGCGGCAGACATCGGCCGGGCGATACCGAGTTCGCGCAGCGACCGGTCAAGGCGCGTCATGTGGCGCTGCTCGTCGATCAGCCGCCCTGCCCTGACCTCGCAGACTTCGTAGACGCCGTCGGCGAACTGGTAGCCGCGGTCTTCCACCGACACGGCCGCGCGGGCGCGCGGCAGATAGCGGCCATCGACATAGGCAATGCGGGACATGACCGGGTTACCCGATCCCCAGCGCCTTGAGCTTGCGGTGGAGTGCCGAGCGTTCCATGCCGACGAATTCGGCGGTGCGCGAGATATTGCCGCCGAAGCGGCTGATCTGCGCCACCAGGTATTCGCGCTCGAACACCTCGCGCGCATCGCGCAACGGCAGGCCCATCAGGTGTTCGCCGCCGTTGCCGTTGGGCATGGCCGGCACCATGGAGCCGACGTCGGGCGGCAGCATGGAGGCGTCGACCACGGCGTCGGGATCGCCGCCGGCGAGGATCATCAGGCGTTCGATGTTGTTG
>CAZUDR010000345.1:0-4324 GCA_964618715.1 uncultured Undibacter sp.
GTCGGGATGCTCGTAGGTGATGGTGCCGGCGCCGGCATCATGTGCGGTGACCGGTACCTGCAGCACGATTCCGGTCTCCGGATCGACCGGCAGGAACGGCGAATAGGTGGCGGCGCGCTCCTCGCGCAGGCTGGGCAGCATGATCGCCATCACCTTGTCGAACTGCGCCAGCACTGTCAGGAGCGCTTCGTCGAAGCGCCCCGACATGTAACTGTCGGTCGACGACAGGAACTCGTAATCGAAACCGAAATGGTCGAGGAAGGCGCGCAGCCGCGCATTGTTGTGCGCGCCGAAACTGTCATGCGTGCCGAACGGATCGGGCACCCGGGTCAGCGGCTTGCCGAGGTGCTTTTCCAGCAGGTCCCTGTTCGGCACGTTGTCCGGCACCTTGCGCAGGCCGTCCATGTCATCGGAAAAGGCGATCAGCCGTGTCTTCACCCTGTCGTCGGTGAGCACGCGGAAGGCGTGACGCACCATCGTCGTGCGCGCCACCTCGCCGAAGGTACCGATGTGGGGCAGTCCGGAGGGACCGTAGCCGGTCTCGAAGATGACCTCGTCCTTCGGCCGCTTTTTCAGCCGCGCGACGATCTTGCGCGCTTCCTCAAACGGCCACGCGTTCGATTGCTCGGCAAGCTGGCGCAGCGCTGGCATGGCTTCGGTCAGAGACATGGCGGAACTCATACGGACGGCGGCACTCGAGGTCAAATTGCGCTTCGGCAAACGCGATTTGAGGGGTTACCTCTACAGGCCTGATGCTCTAGAGGATTCGTCATGGCCGGGCTTGTCCCGGCCATCCACGTCTTGGCTGTGTTTGCGCTCAGAAGACGTGGATGCCCGGCACAAGGCCGGGCATGACGGCGGAGGCTGTTGCCACGATGGCGCAAGACACAGGCCCTGCGACAGACAGCACGATCGAGACGCGCGAGCTCACCCTGCGCGCAGTGCTGACCGGCCTTCTCATCGGTGCCGTGCTCACACCGTGCAACGTCTACAGCGGGCTCAAGATCGGCTGGTCGTTCAACATGTCGATTGCCGCCGGCCTGCTCGCCTTCGGCTTCTGGGGCGCGATGCATCGCGCTGGTCGCGCACCGGCATTGGCGCTGCGCGAGAACAACATCAACCAGACTGCGGCGTCGGCCTCCGCCTCCATCGTTTCGGGCGGCCTTGTCGCACCGATCCCGGCGCTCACCATGCTGACCGGGCAGACGCTGCCCGCCTTCTGGCTGATCGTCTGGGTGTTTCTGGTCAGCATTCTCGGCGTGTTCGTGGCCGCCGGGCTGCGCGAGGCGATGCTGGTGCGCGAACGGCTGCCCTTCCCCGCCGGCGTCGCCACGGCGGAGACGTTGCGGGAGATCCACAGCAAAAGCGCGGACGCAGCGCGCCGCCTGCACGCGCTGCTCGGTGCGGCCGGCTTTGCCGGCATCGTCAAGCTCGTCATCGATTTCGGCGCCGTGGTTCCGCGCTTCGCGCTGCCCTTCGCGGTGCCTGGCTGGGCGGCGCTGCGATCGGCGGCGCCGTCGGGCGTGACCTTTTCCAATCTCGGCATCGCCTTTGATCCCTCGCTGCTGATGTTGGGGTTCGGCGCCATCATCGGCCTGCGCGCCGGCGTCTCGCTGCTGATCGGCGCAATTGCGGGCTGGCTCGTGCTCTCGCCCGTAGCAATCGCCAGCGGCTGGGCCAGCGCGGGCGAGCCCGGCGCGATGTGGTACGAGCAGCTGATCACCTGGTTGCTGTGGCCGGGCGTCACGCTGCTGGTCGTCTCCTCGCTCACCTCTTTCGCTCTCACCGTGATAGCCGCACAACGGCGGCGGCGCCTCGACGGCAAGCCCCTGCAAGATCGCAAACGGTTCGACCTGCGCGCCGTCGGCGCGCTGATCGCGGTGGCGGCGGCGCTGACGATCGCCTGCAACGCCTTCTTCGACATCAACCCGGTGCTGGCGCTGCTGGCGGTCGCGTTGAGCTTCCTGCTCGCCATCGTTGCCTGCCGCGTCACCGGCGAGACCGGCATTACGCCGATCGGCGCACTCGGCAAGGTGACGCAGCTCACCTTCGGTTTTCTCGCCCCCGGCCAGATGGCCGCCAACCTGATGACCGCCAATGTCACCGGCGGTGCCGCCGGCCAGAGCGCCGACCTGATGACCGACCTGCGCACCGGACTCGAGGTCGGTGCCACGCCGCGGCTGCAGATTATCGCGCAGAGCTTCGGCATTCTGGTCGGCAGCGTGGTGGGCACGCTGGTCTATCTGTTTCTGGTGCCCGATCCGGCCGCGATGCTGATCACGCCGCAGTGGCCGGCGCCGGCCGTGGCCACCTGGAAGGCGGTGGCAGAAGGTCTGGCCGAAGGACTCTCCTCGCTGCCGGCGAGCGCGGTCGCCGCCATCGCGATTGCCGCGCCAACCGGTTTCGCGCTGGCGCTGGCCGAGCACCTCTTGCCGCCGCGGCTTGCGCGCCTGCTGCCGAGCGCGCCTGCGCTTGGTCTGGCTCTGGTCATCCCGGCATGGAACTCGATCTCGCTGTTCCTCGGTGCGCTCATCGCGGCGGTGGTGACGCGTGTGTCGCCGGTGACCGGCGAGCGCTACATCCTGCCGGTTGCCGCCGGTCTGGTCGCCGGCGAGAGTCTGATGGGCATCGTCACCATCGCCATTCAGCTTCTCGGATAAAAAGAAGGGCCGCCCTTGCGGGGCAGCCCTTCCATTGTCAAACCGCAGTCCGCGTTCCGGACGTGCGTGGCCGTTCAGGCCGCGCGGATCCCCGCAGAGGCGAAAATCCAGGTCGCGAATGCCGACGACTGCGGCGATAGACAATGAGACACTGGATCACCTCCTTTCTGTTGTTGACGACGATTGCAAATGTAGAAAGCGATTCGCGGTTTTGTAAGTGCAAATTTGCAACAGCCTGCCGTCATTCCGCCGGTCAGAAAGGACTCACAGGGAAATAACGCAGCCACAGGTCGGTGAAACGGCCCTTCTCCCACAGCTGGAACAGCGCCCAATTGAACGCGCGGCGCATCAGATCGTTTCCGCTGCGCACCGCGATCCCCACGCCCTCGCCGAAATAGCGGCTCTCCAGATAGGGGCCGCCGCGGAACTCGCAGCAGCCGGCGGAGTCAGTGCCGTTGAGCCAGAAGGCCAGCGATGTCCCGTCGCCGAACAGCAGCTCGACCTCGCCCTTCTTCAGCGCGGCGCGTGCTGCCTCCGCATTCGGAAAGGGTTGCAGCACGGCCTCGGTGAACAGCGTTTTCATATAGGCCTCGTGCGCGGTCCCCGCGACCACGGCAACGCGCCGGCCCTCGAGCGTTTGCGGCTTGATCTCGGTGATGCCGAGATCGCGGCGAACCACGAAGCGCGCCGGCGTCCGGTAATAGGGATCGCTGAAATCCATCTTCTTGCGGTTCTGGGGCGTCTCGGCGAACGAGGCAATGACCGCATCACCCTCGTTCCTGGCCAGGGCGTCGACGAGCGTATCGAAGCGGCGCACCTGGATGGTGCAGGCCACCTTGATCTCATCGCAAATCGAACGCGCCAGTTCGACATTGAAGCCGGTCGGCAGCCCGTCCGGTCCGGTATAGTTGAACGGGGGATAGTCAGTCTCGGTGAGGAAGCGGATGATGTTGATACGCGACAGGTCCGGCCGCTCCGGCCGCCGGCGCGGATCCCAGAAGCTGGGCACGGCCATCGGATCCGTGAGCGCACCGGTCGTCGCCGGCTCGGCAGGGGCCGTGCCGGGCAGCTGAATCGGGGGCGTGGCCGGTTGCGCCGCTGCTGCTGCGGCGAACGCGGTGAGCAGGACGGCCAGCAGGCCGCCGCGCGCGCCAAATCCGGGGTGAAAGTCCATTCTGCGCAGGTGTCGGAATCGTTTCGCAGGTTCCGACCATAGCACCGCAAATGCGGCGGGCCAGCGGCATGTCCGCGGTTTGGTGAACGGGCGTCAGGCGCCGGTCAGATGCTTCTCGATCTCGTGCACCGGCAGCTTGACAAAATCCTTGTCGACCTCGGCGCGCACTGCGCCGCGCAGGGCGTGACTGTAGTGCGGGCGGATCATGCCGAGGGCACGCGGTGGTGCCACCATGATCAGCGTCTTGACCTTGCCGCCCTGCAGGGCGGCGTCGAGGTGCTGGGCGACATGGACGAGGAATGCCTCCTCGCTCCGGTCATGCCAGTCAGTCTGCTCGTAGGAGCTGCGCCCGTGACCAACCGAACTGAAGGTGCGGCCCGGCTGATCGGTGCCTTGCGCGCGCGTCGGCAAATCCTTCTGCTCGAAGACTTCGATGGTCTTCAGGTTGGGAAACCTGGCATCGCCCGCATTCTCCAGCACCAGCGCCTTG
>CAZUDR010000346.1:0-4320 GCA_964618715.1 uncultured Undibacter sp.
GGCCAGCCATTTGTCGCGGTCGGAGCCGGACGGCTCGGGGCCGGGCCAGTACTGGTATATCGTCTTGCCGGGCGGATTGACCACGCCCGCGATGTGGCCCGAACCCGTCAGCACGAATTTCACCGGTCCGCCGAAATAGCGCGAGCCGTAGAGAACCGATTTCGCCGGCGCGATGTGGTCCTCGCGCGTGGCGAGATTGTAGACCGGCACTGTCACCTTGCGCAGGTCGAGCATGGTGCCGGCGATTTCCATATCACCCTTGGTCAGTGTGTTGGTGAGATAGCAGTTGCGCAGGTAGAAGGAGTGGTTGGCGGCCGGCATGCGGGTGGCATCCGAATTCCAGTACAGGATGTCGAACGGGTAGGGCTTCTTGCCACGCAGGTAGTTGTTGACGACGTAGGGCCAGATCAGGTCATTGGGCCGCAGCATGTTGAAGGCATTGGCCATGCGCGCCGCCTCCAGATAGCCGCGCTCTTTCATGTGCTCTTCGAGATGCCGGATGCGCTCCTCGTCGACGAATACGCTGAGATCGCCGGCATGGGTGAAGTCGACCTGGGCCGTGAACAGCGTGGCCGAAGCCACACGGTCTTGCCGCCGGCTGGCGAGCCAGGCGAGCGTGATCGCCAGCAGCGTGCCGCCTACGCAGTAGCCGATGGCGTTGACCTTCGTCTCACCGGTGATCTTCTCGATTGCCCCGAGCGCTGCAAGCGGACCCTCCCGCATGTACTGCTCGAAGCTCTTTTCGGCGAGCCTTGCGTCGGGATTGACCCACGAAATCACGAACACGGTGATGCCGTTGTCGACACACCACCTGATGAACGATTTCTCCGGTGAGAGATCGAGGATGTAGAACTTGTTTATCCAGGGCGGGACGATCAGCAGCGGGACCTTCAGCACTTCCGGCGTGGTCGCCTCGTACTGGATGAGCTGCATCAGCTCGTTCTGGAACACGACCTTGCCCGGAGTGACCGCAAGGTTGCGCCCGACCTCGAAGCCTGTCGGGTCGGACTGGCGGAGCTTCAGGTTGCCGTGGCCGGCCTCGATGTCCTCGGCCAGCATGTGCATGCCGCGCACGAGGTTCTCCGCGTTGGAAGAGAGCGTCTCGCGCAGCAGTTCCGGATTCGTCAGCACGAAATTCGAGGGCGCGATCGCATTGGTGATCTGCTTGACATAAAACGCTGCCTTCCTGCGCGTGTGCTCGTCAACGCCGGAGGCATCTTCCACCAGATGCTCGGCCCAGTGGGTGGTGAGCAGATAGACCTGCCTGAGGAAATCGAAGAACTGGTTCTGCGACCATTCGGGATCGGCGAAGCGCTTGTCCCGGACCTCCGGCGCGGTGACCGGGGCGCCGTCCTCGCCGGCCATGCGCCTGACCGCATTGCCCCACAAATCGAGATAGGCGCGCCCAAGGCTCGTCTGCAATTCCATCGCGCGCCGGGGATCGGAAAGCCAGTACTCCGCGACCTTGCCGATACTGCGCGCGGCCTCGGCCACATCCTCGGGCAATTCGCTCTTGATCCTGCCTTCCTCGCGCGGCCGCATGTAGGCGGCGAGCGTCCTGCCGCCTTCCTCGATCAGTCGAGCCACGTTGCGGGAGAAGGCCTCGACGTCATAGGCAGCGAACGGGGCGGTCTCAGTGCCCGGCTCACCTGTCGCAGCCTTGACGGGCTCTTTTGCGGGCACCTTGTCCGGCGCCTTGGTCGCGGCCCCGGCCGCGCGGCCGGATGTGTTCCTGGCCGCTTTCCTGGCCGGGCCCCTTGCCGGTTTCCTCGCCGCTGCGTTGGTCGGTTCGTCCATCTGCATGCCGTCGTCCCGCACCACAAGTGGCGCGGCGTGCGCGTCCCTGCAAGGCGCGCATCGCCACATGGTTTCGCCGGCGTGAGCGCCGTCGCCCGGCCGGGCAGCACCATGCTCTGGCCATATTAGCCGGCTAGGGCCCTTAAGCTATAATTCATTGAGTCTGCATAAATTTTGCTTGATCCGACCCCTTGCGGAGGCATGGTGCGCGCCATCCTACGATCGCTTCTGACGGGTTTCTGCATGGCCGTCCTGCTGTCCGGCTGCGAATCCGGACCGCTGATCGACGCCGTGCCGAGCCAGATCGGCGGGCTGCCGGATGCCGCCCCGGAACGTCCTGTCAGCGCACCCAAATATCCGGCCGTGCACGACATGCCGCCGCCCCGCGGCACCAACCCGATGACGGATGAGCAGCAATACAAACTGCAAAAGGAATTACAGACGGTCCGCGACCGCCAGGAAAGGCTGGAGACGACCAAAAAGGCCAGTCCTGGCGCGAAAAAGCAGGCCTCCGGTGCCAAATAACGGGTGGACTCTGGCGCCCGGACCAGCCCGTGATAAAAGCCAGCGGGTGTCAAGTCCGCCCACCGGAGAGGACCAGGGTCGGGCCACGCAGGGTCTACGTTGATGGAAGAATTCTACCGCATCCGCCGATTGCCGCCCTACGTCTTCGAAGAAGTGAACCGGGCCAAGGCGCGCGCACGCAATGCCGGTGCGGACATCATCGATCTCGGGATGGGCAATCCGGATCTGCCGGCCCCGCCGCATGTCATCGAGAAGATGAAGGAGACGCTGGGCAGGCCGCGAACCGACCGTTACTCGGCATCGCGCGGCATTCCCGGCCTGCGCCGCGCGCAGGCAGCCTATTATGAGCGCCGCTTCGGGGTGAAGCTGAACCCGGAGACACAGATCGTCACCACGCTCGGCTCCAAGGAAGGCTTCGCCAACGTGGCGCAGGCCATCACCGCGCCCGGCGACGTGGTGCTGGTGCCAAACCCGAGCTACCCGATTCATGCGTTCGGCTTCCTGATGGCAGGCGGCGCCATCCGTGCCGTGCATTCGGATCCGACGCCGAACTTCTTTCACGCGCTGGAACGCGCGGTCCTCCATTCAATCCCCAAGCCGATTGCGCTGGTGGTCTGCTATCCGGCCAATCCGACGGCCTACGTGGCGAGCCTCGACTTCTACCGCGACCTGGTCGCGTTTGCGAGGAAGCACGATCTGCTGGTGTTGTCCGATCTCGCCTACGCCGAAGTCTATTTCGACGATCGTCCGCCGCCCTCCCTGTTGCAGGTGCAGGGTGCGATCGATATCGCCGTCGAGTTCACCTCGATGTCGAAGACCTTCTCGATGCCCGGCTGGCGCATCGGCTTCGCAGTCGGCAATGAGCGCATCATCGCCGCGCTGGCGCGCGTGAAGTCCTATCTCGACTACGGTGCCTTCACGCCGGTCCAGGTTGCGGCTACCGCGGCGCTCAACGGGCCGCAGGACTGCGTGCAGGAGATGCGCGCCACCTACAAGCGCCGGCGCGATGTGCTGGTGGAAAGCTTCAGCCGCGCCGGCTGGCCGGTGCCGAGCCCGCGTGCCTCCATGTTCGCCTGGGCGCCGATCCCGGAGCCGTTCAAGAGCCTGGGCAGCGTCGAGTTTTCGAAGCTGCTGGTGGAGAAGGCCGAGATTGCGGTATCGCCGGGCATCGGCTTCGGCGAATACGGCGAAGGGCATGTGCGGATCGCGCTCGTGGAAAACGAGCAGCGCATCCGCCAGGCCGCCCGCAATGTCCGCCGTTTCCTCGACAGCGCGCCGGAACAACTGCACAACGTCGTCCCGCTCGCCACCCGGCGCTAGTCCTCCCGCTGGATCCCGCTCGTTTCATGGCCGCATCCCTCAAAGTAGGCGTCGCCGGTTTGGGTACGGTCGGCGCAGCCCTGGTCGCCCAGGTGGCGCGCCGGCACGACGCGCTGGTCGGGCGTTGCGGCCGGGGAGTCGAGGTCACGGCGGTCTGTGCCCGCTCCCGGAGCAAGGATCGCGGTGTCGACCTCAAGAAGATGAAATGGTTCGCCGACCCCGTCGAGCTCGCCCGCGATCCCTCCATCGATGTCTTTGTCGAACTGATCGGCGGTGCGGGCGATCCGGCCAGGCGCGCCGTCGAGGCGGCGCTGTCCTCGGGCAAGTCCGTGGTGACCGCCAACAAGGCGCTGCTGGCCAAGCACGGTGTCAGGCTGGCGGAACTTGCCGAGCGCAACCGGGTTGCGCTCAATTTCGAGGCCGCCGCCGTCGCTGCCGTCCCGATCGTGCGAACCCTGCGGGAAGGGCTGACCGGCAATGCGGTCCAGCGCATTTATGGAATTCTCAACGGCACCTGCAACTACATCCTCAGCCGCATGGAACACGAGCGCATGTCGTTTGCGGACTGCCTGAAAGAGGCGCAGCGGCTCGGCTATGCCGAAGCCGATCCGACATTCGATATCGAGGGCCACGATACAGCACAGAAGCTTGCGATCCTGGCCAGCCTGGCGTTTGGCA
>CAZUDR010000347.1:0-4316 GCA_964618715.1 uncultured Undibacter sp.
CGGCATGGGCAAGTCGTCGCTGGTCAAGGCGGCGCACGCGGCGGTCAACCCGCAGTTCGCCCGCAAGGCCGACGGCGGTCCGCTCAAGCTGATCGAAATCCACCGTGAGGACATCGAGAGCCTTCCGGATCTGATGGCGCTGACCCGCGGCGCGCCGTGCCGCTTCATCTTGTTCTGCGATGACCTGTCATTCGACGCCGAGGACACCAGCTACAAGTCGCTGAAGGCGGTGCTGGAAGGCGGCATCGAGGGGCGCCCGCACAACGTGATCTTCTACGCCACCTCCAACCGGCGCCACATGATGTCGCGCGACATGATCGAGAACGAGCGCTCGACCGCGATCAATCCGGGCGAGGCGGTGGAGGAAAAGGTTTCGCTGTCTGACCGTTTCGGGCTGTGGCTCGGATTCCATCGCTGCAGCCAGGACGAATATCTCGCCATGGTCGAGGGCTATGTCGCCCATTACAGGATCCCGGCCAGTGCCGACGCGCTCCGGCGCGAGGCGCTGGAATGGGCGACGACCCGCGGCGCGCGGTCCGGCCGCGTGGCGTGGCAATACGTGCAGGATCTGGCGGGACGCAAGGGCGTGACGCTGAAGGATTAGCAGCGCGCGAGCGACAGACCCCGTTCATTCCCGCAAAAGCGGGAATCCAGTCCATCTTTCAGGATTCGCGCCAGGTGCCCTGGGTCCCCGCTTTTGCGGGAATGAACGGGTTTGGATATTCCGGGACCTTACGCCCCGCTCAGATACCTGGTCGGATCGACCGGCGTCGAACCCTTGCGGATCTCGAAGTGCAGCTGCGGCGAGTTGACATTGCCGGTCTGCCCGGCGCGCGCGATGACCTGCCCACGCTTCACATTGTCACCACGCTTGACCACGAGCTCGCTGGCATTGGCATAGGCCGTCACGTAGCCGTTCGGGTGGCGCAGCAGCACCAGATTGCCGTAGCCCTTCAGCTCGTTGCCGGCATAGGCGACGACGCCGTCATCGGCCGCCTTGACCGGCGTGCCCTCGGGCACGGCGAGGTTGATGCCGTCGTTCTGCGTGCCGTTCGCCTTGGCGCCGAAGCCGGCGATGATGCGGCCGCGCACCGGCCAGCGGAAGGACGGGATTTCGCCGGCCGGTTCGGCCTTGGTCACTGCGGGCTTGCTCTCGGGCAGCTCGGGCTTGGCGACGTTCGCCGTTTGCGTTGGCACGCTGGCGACGGTCTCGACCTGCGCCGGCTGCGGCGCTTTCGGCGCGGGCGCGGTATTCGCGGCAACCTGGCGGGTGCCGCCCGGGATGGTGATGCGGTCGCCGACGTTGAGCCTGGTATAGGGGCTCATGTTGTTGGCGCGTGCCAAAGCCGACAGCGACATGCCGTTGCGGCGCGCGAGCGAAATGAGTGTGTCGCCCGGCCGGGCCACATGCACGGTGCCGGCACCGGCAGCGGCTGCGCGGGCGCCGTTCGGCGCACTCCCCGCGACGTAGCGCGGGATGACCAGGCGCTGACCCGGCTGGAGCGCATTCGGGTTGGCAAGCCGGTTGGCCTCGATGATCGCGGAGGCCGGCACATTGTGCTGGCGCGCGATCGAATAGATGGACTGCCCGCGCGCGACGGTCACCGCTGTGCCGCCGTTCCGGCTCCAATGGCCTGCACGCGAGGGCACCGAGCCGGTCACGTCGCCGGAGTCGCCCGGCCGGTACGCGCCCAATCCCGGCGCGCCGTTTGCGATGCCGGCATGCGACGTTGCGGCGACGGTCCGGGGCTTGCCTGGCGCCGGCAGCGGCTGCGCGGCGACACTGTGTGTCGACGCCGGACGCGTACCCACCGATCCCGTTGCTTCGGTCTTCGACTGGGCGGTGTTTTTGGCGAAGGGATCGTAGCTCTGAACGAAGCGCGCGGAGTCGGAGCAGGCAGGAACGGTCACACCAATCAGCGCGAGAACGGCAACCCGCGGCCAGACACGCGGGCGAGACGGCACGTTTGAGCGCGACATAGGGTTACTCACTGGTACGCGAAAAACTTCGAATGCGAAATAAAGCAGCGACCCGTAAACAAGGTTTTAAGAATCCGGTTTTCCTTTCGGTCGCGGCAGACACTGACAAAAATGCCACAGGGAATCAGAGTTCCCGCGCCTGCCCCGGCAGCAATGGCACGAACCGCACGGCGATCAGGTCCTCGCGCGCAAGCCCCGTTTCCGACTTGGTAAGCTTGACGATGTGTTGCGTTCCGCCGTGCGCCCCGAGCGGCAATACCATGATGCCGCCCTCCGCCAGCTGGTCGGTGAGCGTCTGAGGCAACCGCTCGGCCGCCGCGGTGACCAGGATGCGATCGAACGGCGCGCGCCCGGGGGCGCCGGTCAATCCATCGCCGACCACCACCTCGACGTTGTCGATGCCCAGCGCGTCCAGGCGCGCGCGCGCCTTGTCGGCCAGGGTGCGGTAGCGCTCGACGCTGACCACCTCGCGCGCCAGCCGGGCAAGGACGGCGGCCTGATAGCCCGATCCGGTCCCCACCTCCAGAACGCGGTCGTCCGGCCGCACGCCGAGCTGCTCGGTCATGTAGGCGACGACATAGGGCTGGCTGATGGTCTGCCCGCAGTCGATCGGCAACGCCTGGTCGGCGTAGGCCGACCGGGCATGCTGCGCATCGATGAAGTGCGCGCGCGGCACTTCCTCCATGGCGCGCAGCACTGCGGGATCGGAAATTCCGCGCCGGCGCAACGTCAGCAGGAAGCCCATGCGGTCGACATCGTCCTCTCCCCGCCGCCGATCAATCACGGTGAACCCCCTTTTTTGCCGCTTTTTTAGCATGTTTCCCGGCGATTGATGTAAGCTCGCGACGCGGTCGGCAAATTCCTGCGGGACGGAACCAGGCAGCCGGCCAAAGCATTGGAACGGGCGGGAGCTTGCTGCATGGACGGGTCCTCAAAGGCGACACCACGGGTTCTCGTGGTCGAGGACGAATATCTCATCCGGATGCTGCTCGAAGACATGCTGGCGGATATCGGCTACGACCTGGCCGCCGGCGTCGGCACCATTGCGGAGGCGAGCGAGATCGCCGCCAAGGGCGATTTCCATGCCGCCATTCTCGACGTCAATCTCGAGGGCAAGGAGATCTATCCGGTCGCCGACATCCTGACCGAGCGCGGCGTGCCCTTCGTCTTCGTCACCGGCTACGGCGAACGCAGCCTGCCCGAGCCCTATCGCGACCGGCCGGCGCTGCAGAAGCCTTTCCAGGCCGACCAATTGCGCACCGCGCTGGCAGGCCTGGTGGCGCCGGCGTAACGCCCATCCCCCCGGATGCGGCCGCTGATCCGGGGCCTTTCCGACTCCCGAGCTTGTCACGGTCCCGGGTCTGCAGCGCACCGTTAACGCGCCGCGATGCGCCCGGGATACATTAGTCAAACACCTCGGCGAGCGCGGTCATGAACGGCTCGTCGGTAAGATCGAGGCGCAGCGGCGTCACCGCGATGCGGTTCTCGGAAATGGCGAACAGATCGCTGCCCTGGCCGCCCATGTCGATGCCGCGCTCGAAGGCGATCCAGTAATAGGGATTGCCGCGGCCGTCGCGGCGCGGGTCAATGCGCAGCAGGTCCTGATCGCGCTTGCCCTGCATGGTGACGGCGATGCCAACCACCTCTTCCGGCGGACAATCGGGGAAATTGACGTTGACCAGGACGTCGCGCGGCATGCCGGCGTCGAGGACGCGGCGGATGATGTCGGGCGCAAATTTGATCGCGGTATCCCAGCGGGGAGCGTGCTTGGTGCTGAAGGTGTAGGCCTGCGACAGCGCAAACGACGGGACGCCGAGCACGGTGCCTTCCATGGCGCCGGCCACCGTGCCCGAATAGGTGACGTCCTCCGCGCAGTTGCGTCCCCGGTTGACGCCGGACAGGACCAGATCGGGCAGATCGGGCATGATGTGGCGGATGCCCATGATGACGCAGTCGGTCGGCGTGCCCTTCACCGCGAAGTGGCGCTCGCGGACCTCGCGCAGGCGCAGGGGATCGTTGAGCGAGAGCGAGTGCGCGACACCGGACTGGTCGGTTTCCGGCGCGACGATCCAGACGTCATCGGACAGCGCGCGGGCGATCTTCTCGCAGGTGTCGAGGCCGGGCGCGTGCACGCCGTCGTCGTTGGTGATGAGAATGCGCATTTACGTCCGCTCGATACTGGTCATGCCGCCCATATAGGGCTTGAGTGCCTCCGGCACCAAGATCGAGCCGTCGTCCTGCTGGTAGGTCTCCATCACCGCGATCAGCGCCCGGCCGACGGCGACGCCGGAACCGTTGAGCGTGTGCACATGGCCCTTCACCTTGCCGTCCTTGCC
>CAZUDR010000348.1:0-4315 GCA_964618715.1 uncultured Undibacter sp.
GAGCCGCACATTCTGTCCGCGGCGCCCGATCGCCAGCGACAGCTGCTGGTCGGGGACCACCACCTCGATACGCTCGCGCTCCTCGTCGAGCACCACCTTGGCCACTTCCGCCGGCGCCAGCGCGTTGACCACGAAGGTGGCGATGTCCGGCGACCACGGAATGATGTCGATCTTCTCGCCCTGCAGCTCGTTCACCACCGCCTGCACGCGCGAGCCGCGCATGCCGACGCAGGCGCCGACCGGATCGACCGATGAATCGCGCGAGATCACCGCGATCTTGGCGCGCGAGCCGGGATCACGGGCGACGGCCTTCACCTCGACGATGCCGTCGTAGATTTCCGGCACTTCCTGCGCGAACAGCTTGGCGGTGAACTGCGGATGCGTTCGCGAGAGGAAAATCTGCGGGCCGCGCGGTTCGCGGCGCACGTCGTAGATATAGGCGCGGATGCGGTCGCCGTTGCGGAACACCTCGCGCGGCAGCAGCTCGTCGCGCCGCACGATGGCCTCCCCGCGGCCGAGATCGACGACCACGTTGCCGTATTCGACGCGCTTGACGATGCCGTTGACGATGTCGCCGATGCGGTCCTTGTACTCGGCGTACTGGCGGTCGCGCTCGGCCTCGCGCACCTTCTGCACGATCACCTGCTTGGCTGACTGTGCCGCGATGCGCCCGTATTCCAGTGGCGGCAATGGATCGGCGATGGTGTCGCCGACCTGCGCGGCAGGATGCCGCTTGCGCGCTTCCTCAAGCGTGATCTGGTTGGACGGGTTTTCGACCTGATCCATCACCAGCATGTGGCGCATCAGCTTGAGTTCGCCCGTTTTCGGCTCGATCTCGGCGTGCACATCGGTCTCCGCGCCGTAGCGCGAGCGCGCCGCCTTGGCGATGGCGTCTTCCATGGCGGTGATGACGATGCCGCGGTCGATCGACTTTTCGCGGGCCACCGCGTCGGCGATCTGCAACAATTCGAGCCTGTTGGCGCTGACTGCCATAGCTCAGTCTCCTTCCTGATGGGCACGGGCGGCCTTGCCGCCCTTGTGCCGTCGATGTCGTTCTTCCTTGCGCGCCGCCCTGGCCTCACGCTTGGCGGCTTTTTCCCGACGCAACGCCTCGGTGACCAGTTCATCGGTCAGCACCAGCTTCGCCTCGCCTATGTCCGCGATCGGCAACAGCACGTCGGGATTCTCTCCCTCGGCTGCCGCGTCGCGCTGCAGCCGTGCCGCTTCGCCTTCGGTACCGGCGAGCACGCCGCGAAAACGCTTGCGGCCGTCGACCGGTACTTCCATCTCGATGCGTACCAGATGACCGGCGTAGCGGTCGAAATCCGATTTGCGCACCAGCGGCCGGTCGAGTCCCGGCGATGAAATCTCCAGCCGGTAGGCGCGCTCGATAGGATCGGCCACGTCCAGAACCGGCGAAAGCGCCCGCGAGACAGCCTCGCAATCCTCAACCGCCATGCTTCCGTCGGCGCGCTCCGCCATGATCTGTACGGTGCAGCCGTCGGCGCCGGATATCTTGACCCGCACCAGCCGGTAACCGAGGTCCTCGATGACCGGTTCGGCGATGGCCGCCACACGGGCCGGCAATCCCGGCTCGGCTATCAGCCGCGGTTCGGCGGGGGCCACAGGGCCGTTCAGGGTCTCGCTGCCTGACATTCCTAAACAAAAAAGAGCGGGCCCCGCGGGACCCACTCTCAAAACCATCCGGTTATGAGGGTGTAACGAACAGGCTGAAATATAGCCAATTTCGCCTCCGGCGCAAGGCCGGGCCAGGTCGGAGACCGGCTAACGGTTCATTCAGAATCCACCCTTAATTTGCGGCAAATCCGTCCGTGCGCGTGGTTCCAGGGTCGATTCCGCAGGTTTTGTAATGGGTGTTCCTGCTTCGCTGCTCCCCGAGCTGGAAGATGTCGTTCAGCACGGCACGGCGGAAAAGCGCGCCGAAACGCTCCGCCGCATTACCACCCTGTTTCTCGAGGGCGCGCCGAGGTTCAACGACGATCACGTCGCGCTGTTCGACGACGTCATTGGCTGCCTGATCGAGGAGATCGAGGCCAGGGCGCTGGCGGAGCTTGCGCGCCGTATCGCGCCGGTGAAAAACCCGCCGCCCGGCGTGGTGCGCGCACTGGCGGAAAACAACGACATCGCGGTGGCCGGTCCGGTGCTTCGCGAGGCCACGCTCGACGATCCCGCGCTCATCCACATTGCCGAGACCAAGGGGCAGGCGCATCTTCTGGCACTGTCGACCCGCAAGGGTCTCAGCGAGGCGCTGTCCGACATTCTGGTTGCCCGCGGAGACCGCGAGGTCGCGCGATCGATTGCAACAAATCAGCAGGCGCAACTCTCTGACAATGCGTTCTCGACGCTGGTTGAACGGGCCGAACAGGACGGCGTGCTGGCGGAAAAGGTCGGGCTGCGTACCGACATTCCGCCGCGCCTGTTCCGCCAGCTTCTGATGCAGGCAAGCGAGGTGGTGCAGAAGCGGCTGCTCGCGAAGGCCAAGCCCGAGACGCAGGCCGAGATTCGCCGCATCCTCGCCAAGGTGACCGACGAGGTTGGCGCCAAGGCGGCACCGCGCAACTACGCCGCCGCGCTGGCCGCGGTGCGCGCATTGCACAAGGAACGCAGGCTCACCGAGGCCGACATCGCCGAATTCGCCAGGTCCGGCCGTTACGAAGAGACGATTGCGGCGCTGGCCACCGTCTGCGCAGTGCCGGTCGAGGTGGTCGACCGCCTGATGAGCGGCGAGCGCGCCGATCCGGTGCTGATCCTCGCGCGTGCGGCCGGTTTCAGCTGGGAGACGGTGCGCGAAATCATCTGCTCGCGGCCCGGCAACAAGCCGACGAACCAGGTGCTCGACGCCGCGTCCGAGAACTTCGATCGTCTGACCGCCGTCACCGCGCAACGGGTCGTGCGGTTCTGGCAGGTGCGTCAGGGCACCGGCGAGTAAGTCGGTCGCGCTCCGCGCACGGACGTCGGGATGTCGGCCTAAAGCTTGCAGAATGTGAAATAGGCGGGCGTGCGGCCTTCACGCTTCGCCTTTGCCTCATAGCGTGTACCGGCGAAATCCGGCCACGGCTTGCGCCAGTCATCGGCGCATTGTGCAGTCCAGACGAAATCCTTCGAGCGCAACACGCGCGCCAGCGCGTGGACCGCGTAATCGGCGATGTCGGTGGCGAAGCGCAGTTCGCCGCCGCGTTTCAGGATTCGCGCCAGTCTGTGCAGCGACTCATCCTGGATGAAGCGCCGCTTCCAGTGCCGCCGCTTCGGCCAGGGATCGGGATAGAGCAGATCGATCCGTGACAGCGACGCATCGGGCAGCCAGTCGAGCAGTTTGCTTGCATCGCCGAAATGCAGCCGGACATTCGCGATCCTGCAATCATCCACCGCGACCAGCGCCTTGGCGATGGCGTTGAGAAACCCGTCGGTGCCGATGAAGCCTGTGCGCGGGCTGGCTTGCGCCTGCCCGACCAGATGCTCGGCACCGCCGAAGCCGATTTCCAGCCGCACGTCCTCGGGTGCACCGGAAAACAGCGCGCGCAAGTCGGCGGGCGCCGGTTGCGAGAGGTCGAGCGAGAGCCGCGGCAACAGTGTTTCGAACAGGGCCTGCTGGCGCGGTTTCAGGGGATGCCCCTTGCGCCGGCCGAAGAAGGCCCGTTGCGACTGGTCGTTGCCTTGGCGCTCGCTCATGCTGCTGCCGGTTTTGCCAACGCATCCGACACTATGTCAGCCGCCTGCCAAAACCGAAATGCCCCGCCATGGCGGGGCATCGCAGCAACCGGAACGTTGTGTTGCGGCTATTTCACTGCGCGCCGGATAGCGTCGGCGAGATCGGTCTTCTCCCAGGAGAAGCCGCCGTCCTTCTCGGGCGCGCGGCCGAAGTGACCGTAGGTCGCC
This sequence comes from uncultured Undibacter sp., assembly GCA_964618715.1. Classification (GTDB taxonomy): domain Bacteria; phylum Pseudomonadota; class Alphaproteobacteria; order Rhizobiales; family Xanthobacteraceae; genus Pseudolabrys. Next base: position 3,898 of record CAZUDR010000348.1, read on the forward strand.
GTGCGCCGGTAGATCGGCCGGTTGAGCTTGAGCGTGCGGCGGATGTTGGTCGGGGTCAGGCGGAACAGCTCGGGCAGGACCTTTTCGAGCTTCTTTTCCTCGACCTTGCCGGTGCCGTGGGTGTCGACCAGAACCGACATCGGGTCGGCAACGCCGATCGCGTAGGCGACCTGGATGGTGCAGCGTTCGGCAACGCCGGCCGCCACCACGTTCTTTGCCAGGTAGCGCGCGGCGTAGGCCGCCGAGCGGTCGACCTTGGTCGGATCCTTGCCGGAGAAGGCGCCGCCGCCGTGCGGCGCGTAGCCGCCATAGGTGTCGACGATGATCTTGCGGCCGGTGAGGCCGCAGTCGCCGTCGGGGCCGCCGATGACGAAATTGCCCGTCGGGTTGACCAGGAAGTCGGACGGCCGCGCGGGCA